>JBCBPQ010000168.1:0-15938 GCA_039820645.1 Cyanobacteria bacterium J06633_8
CGTTAATTAAAAGATACATTGACACGAACGTAGAAGCTGATACGCATTGGTACGCACTTGAAATTTTTATCTATAAACTAAATAAATAATACTTACAGAGTATTATTTTCAGGTTGTTTAGGAAGTAAACATTCTACAGTAACTTTGAGATTACTTTTAGCAGTTCCTTTAGTAACATAAGGAACACCTGCCTCTCCACCAAGTTCAAGACCAAATTCTAAAGTTACTTTATTTACATCTGGAATAGCACGTTTTTTAAAAGCGTTTAAGCTGATAATGGTGTAAGCGCGAATTGTGCTTTCAATTGTCTGAGCGTGTTGTATCAGTTGCTTTCTCAGCTTTTCTGGGCTTATTCCCTTATCATCTAATCCTTCCTCTTCGTCTTCATCATCAGCAGGAATTTCGTTATCAGCTTGCGGAATATCCACATCTTCAGTACTTTCAATATAAATTATGGTGTCGTCATCTAATTTAATTGGCGTTAATTGAGTCATTTATCTTCTCCGTATCTTTTTTATCTATATAAATTACTTATTTACCACACATCTTAAGTAATTATCTTCGGAAACATTGGCACAATATTTGTATCAAAATCAAAAATTTATAGAGGTTTTTTCTACAATGAGCCGAGATGCCTTAGTTGTTGGAATTAATACCTATAGCTGCGAAGGTTTTAATAACCTAACCGCACCCGCGCAAGATGCAGAAGCCGTAGCACAGTTGTTAGAGAAATACGGCGATTTTAAAGTTAGAAGACTACCTGATGTAAAAGATAAGCAAAATGACACTATCAAGGTTGGTAAAAAGACCAAGGTCAGTCTGACTCAGTTAGAAGAAAGAATAGTGCAACTTTTTAAGCCAGAAGGTAAAGTTCCGGACACGGCTTTGCTTTACTTTTCCGGGCATGGATTACGCAAAAATCAAGGCATTTTGGAAGGTTTTTTAGCTACAAGTGATGTTAACCAAGATTTGGGTAATTGGGGTGTTCGCTTAAAATGGCTGCGTGAATTATTACAAGAAAGTGAAGTAAAACAGCAAATTATTATTTTAGATTGTTGTTACAGTGGGGAGCTACTCAATTTCACGGAAGCAGACCCAGGAGACAGAGGTAAAGGAAGAGACAGGTGTTTTATTGCAGCATCCCGTCCCTTTGAAGTCGCTTATGAAGAAATTGATAACAGGCACAGCGTTTTTACTGCTGCGTTACTCGAAGGATTAGAACCTCTACAAGATAAATGGGTGACTAACTACACCTTGGTTGAAAAGCTAGGCGCAGAATATCACTCATTCCCCCAGCGCCCAATATTTGGGAATTCAGGAGAAACCATTAATTTGACTCGCAGGTGGACACAGGCAAGTCAAAACTCTGCAACATTATCTTCAGATGTCTGTCCTTATAAAGGTTTACGATATTTTGATTGCATAGAAGAAGATGCGAAATTTTTCTATGGTCGCACAGCCTTAACTGATGAATTACTAGAAAAAGTACGTAGTGGTAATTTTATCGCAGTATTAGGTGCTTCTGGTAGTGGCAAATCTAGTGTCGTTAGGGCAGGTTTACTATATCAGTTGAAACTGGGACTAAGGTTATCAGGTAGTGAAAATTGGTTAATAAAAATATTTAAACCAGGGGAAAATCCTTTACAGTCTTTAGCATTAGCATTTTTAAATACAGAATTATCAGATATTGAACGTGCTAAACAATTAGCTCAAGCTGAGGAATTAATTGCTAAAGGTGCCAATGGATTAAGACAGTTAGTTACTTCTTCAGTTATTAATGATAAGCAGAAATTAGTATTAGTAATAGACCAGTTTGAGGAAGTTTTTACACTTTGTAAAGATAACGAACAAAGAGAAAGGTTTTTTGAATGCTTATTGGGTGCTTTACAGCAATGCGGCGATAAACTCTGCTTGATACTGACGATGCGGGCAGATTTTTTTGGTAAATGTGCCGAACAAGATTATACCGGATTAGCACAGCAGATTCAGCAGAATCTCGTGACAGTAACAACAATGACACGAGAAGAGTTAAAACAAGCAATTTTAAAACCAGCCAAACAAGTTGAACTGGAGATTGAGCCAGAATTAGTAGAAGAAATGCTAGCAGATGTCTCTAATGCACCGGGAACTCTACCGTTGTTACAAGACACCCTTACGGAGTTATGGAAAAATCGCAGTGATAATTGTTTGCGCCTTAATACTTATACTCATCTAGGTGGAGTCATGGGCACTCTGCGTCAACGGGCTACAAAGGTATATAATTCATTTGATAAAGAAGAGCAAGCTGTTTGTAAGCACATTTTTTTAGCACTTACGCAGTTGGGAGAAGGTACGGAAGATACCCGCAGACGTTGTTTTAAACAAGATTTAATCAATAAACTTTATCCAGAAGAACTTATTGATAAGGTTATTCAAAGATTAGCTGATGAAAAGTTAATTATCACCAGCGAAATAATAGCTAAAGGAGGAACATCTCAACGAGTTCCGATAGTTGATGTTGCTCATGAAGCGTTGATTCGTCATTGGTCAACTTTACGCCAGTGGATAGAAGAAAATCGCAACAAATTGCGTTTAAAGCGACAAATTGAGCAAGCTGCACAATTGTGGCGACAAAGTGGTGAAAAAGATGATTTCTTATTACAAGGAGTGCGGTTAGCGGAACCCGAAGATATTTATATTAAATATAATGATGAACTTTCAGATGATATCCAAAAGTTTATTGAAGCTTGTTTATCTGAAAGAAAACGCAAAGAAATACAAGAGAAAAGAAGACTCAGACAAGCACAAAGAGCTGTAGTTGCATTGAGCGTTTTGGGCATAGCTGCTTGTAGTTTTGGTGGGTTAGCTTATTGGCAAGGAAGAAGTGCAAAATTACGAGAAATTGAAGCATTAAATTCTTCTTCTACAGCTAAGGAGTCATTAAATCAGCAGTTAGATGCATTAATTGCCAGTGTAAAAGCAGAAAAACAATTACAACAGGTATTTGCAGTTCCAAAAGATATTAAAGTATTAACAAAAAATAGATTGCAGAAAGTACTGGCAAATATACAGGAACGTAACCGTTTAGAAGGGCATGGGGCGGTAATTACCAGGGTCAAATTTAGTCCTAATGGAAAAATTATTGCTTCTGCAAGTGCTGATAATACAATTAAGCTTTGGCGAAAAGATGGTTCGTTAATTAGAACTATTGCAGGACATAAAAAAATAGTTTCCAATATTTATTTTACCAGTAATGGCAATAAAATTGTTTCTGCTAGTTCGGACGGTACAATAAAAATTTGGAGAGTAATTGATGGCAAACTTCTCAATAGTTTTGAGAATTCAACATCAGGAATTATAAATATTAGTCCCGATCATACAACTATTGTTTCAGTCAGTTTAAATAACAGAATTGAACTTTTGAGAGCAAATGATGGACATTTAATTAAAACTATTGACGGTCATACTAGTTTAATTACTAGTGTTAGTTTCAGTCCTGATGGTAAAACAATTGCTTCAGGTAGTCGTGACAAAACTATCAAACTTTGGAACACTATTAATGGTAAATTATTAACAACAATTGATGACAAAAAATATGGTCATAAAGATTTTATTAACCATGTAAATTTTAGCCCTAATGGTAAGACGATTGCTTCTGCAAGTAAAGATAAAACTGTTAAACTTTGGAATATTCATGATGTTAATAATGTTAAATTAATTAAAGAATTTAATCAGCATAAAGATTCAGTTTGGTATGTAACCTTTAGTCCAAATGGTAAATTTATCGCTTCCGCAAGTAGAGATACAACTATTAAAATTTGGAATAGTAAAGGTATAGAATTAGAGACTTTTAGAGGTCATACAGATGTAGTAAGTAGTGTAAGCTTCGATAACGATAACCAGACCATTGTTTCGGCTGGCGTGGACGGTAAAATAAAAATTTGGCAAAGTCAAAGGTATAAAAAAACTTCTCTGCCAAAAATCTTACTAGGGCATAATAAAGGAGTTTATGATGTAAGCTTTAGTCCTGACGGCACTAAGATTGCTTCTGGTAGTGAAGACGGTACAATTAAACTTTGGCAGTATCTGAATAGCAGATTAATCAAAACTATACCAGGAAATGGTAGTCCTGTTTATGGTATAAGTTTTTCCCCAGATGGTAATACAATTGCTTCAGCCCATAAAAATAAAACTGTAAACATTTGGAAAACTAGTGACGGTAAATTACTCCTTAAGCTACGTGGTCATGATGATGAAGTTAATAAAGTCAAATTTAGCCATGATGGCAAAACTATTGCGACTGCTAGTAGAGACGCAACTGTGAAAATTTGGAATAGTACCAATGGGAATTTAATTCATACTCTCAAAGGACATAAAGGAGAAGTATTTGCAGTTAGTTTCAGTCCAGATAATCAGACTATTGTCTCTGGTAGTAGAGATAAAACTGTAAAAATCTGGAATTACCAAGATGGAGCATTACTAAAAAATATTTCGGCTAACGGTGGTATAGTTTCAGGTGTAAGTTTTAGCCCCAACGGTAAAGTAATTGCTTCGAGTCATGTTGATAAAACTGTCAAACTTTGGGATTTTAAGAATGGGAAACTCTTACAAACTTTAACAGGACATACTTCTTATATTTATAGCAGTGTCTTTTCTCCTGATGGTCAAATGATAGCTTCTGCTAGTGATGACAAAACAGTGAAAATCTGGAAAAGTGATGGTAACTTTTTAAAAACTCTCCCAGAACATGGTGATGTTGTTTTGAATGTTAGTTTTAGCCCCGACAGCAAAAGTCTTGTATCAGGAAGTTTTGATAATGCAGTTAGACTCTGGAAAGTTGATGCTAAACAAGTAAAAACATTGGAAGCAGATTCTTTAATCACGAATGCTTGTGATTGGCTGCATGATTATTTGAATACTAATTCCAATATTAAACAAGATAAAAAACTTTGTGTTGATTAAAATATGAACTATCCGGAAGATTCTTGGTATTCCTTATTGATAGTGAATTTTTGAACGTAATTTCTCTGCAGGTATGGAGTTTGGAATTGTTTTTGGTTCTCTAACTTCTTTAGGCTCATTTTGAGGGTTTCTGATTTGCGTTTCAGAACTTGGGTAGCACCACCAAATCCAAAGACACAAAGGGTTCTTATCCTTCATATCTATAATTATTGTATCATTTTTATCTATTGGTTTAGACTGATTTAGCTTTGAAGGATTTACTTGGATTTCATTTTTTGGAGTTGTATCTGCAAAACTGGGAGTAATTATCAATACTGAAACAGATATCGCAATAGCTAGACTGAAAAATTGCTTGTTCATATTCTGTCATCCTTTTTAATACTTATATTGTCTGTGAATTATTCACCATAAAAATTTAAGTAGGTCGGCGTTAAAATCGCAGTTATGACAGGCAGCGGACAATAGGTATTTATAGTAAGGCTTTGAAGTCAATCTACATTCCGTTACGTAATGTTTATTTTGCCGACTTACTTATATGGTTGTGTTTGCTCGACTTAGAAAGCTTCACTTGATAAATTATACTTTTTTATTTTTTATTATTTTTAGATAAGATGACAGTTTAATAGCTGGTTTTTAGCATTTCATAAAACTGAATTAAACTCTCGCGAGAGTATTTTATTAGTAGCTTTAATAGCTTATTTAATAATATTTATATAACTAAATCTTTACGATTTCATAATCAACGACATAAATACTTTTTTAACAAAAAAACTGTCTACTATTTATTATTATTTTCAAAAAATATATTAAAATAAAGAGATTAAATGTCATGCCACCCACAATTCCGTAAAAACTAGGTTTACCACCAGAAGAATAAACCGTTATTGAGCAGGAACGGTTTACAGCATCACTTCCCCAAATAAGCCAGCCACAAGCATTCTCCTCCTCCAAATACTGTAATATCTTATTTTCTTCTTAGATTTAAGCACCTCTTCTTTACGGTTCGTTTGAAAAATTCAAACGAACCGCTTGATGATTAATACAGTATTAGTTGAAATTGCGATTTACTTGTCTTCTCACGAGTGCGATCGCAATTTCCTTCCAACCGGCACCTACCGTCGCTGTGCTAACGGCCCCCGGATTGCGAACGTAACTTCTGTGTCCAAGAGAGCGTACAGCGAGCGAGGATGGGCTACGCCCACCCCCGCAGGGGCGCAGAAGTGAAGTGAGTACACTTCGACCACCGAAGCTACTCGAAATTTCTTTCGGGGTTAGGCGGAACAAGTGATGTTGCGCTCTTGTCGCCTGGTTGTTTTGATGCAATCTTAGCACAGATAGAGTGCAATTATGGCACAACCCGACGCGGAATTATCACACCCCAGGATGCCATATGAAATGAACCGTGGTGCAGAAAAACACAAAAATTTGAATTTAACTGTGCCATCCTGCTCCATTTCTGTGCTGAAAAATATGGCGATTTTTGGCGGACTTCACTCTCGTTCGCTCTCGGCTCTCGCTCGCGACTGAAAGAGTGCCACCACACACGATTTTTTTTACGTTCGCCGGGTTCTCGGATGGAGAGGAGAGGTTTTTTAAGTTTAAGAATTGAACCACGAATCGTTTAACTTAGTGGCTCCCGAGGCAAGCTATAACTGAGAACGGTTGATACAGATGCGGGGAGCAAGCTGCTTGTCTCGGGAGTAAACGAGTCGAGCGCAGCGGTGGTTTAATTCGCTGCGCCAACAATGAAGATACCTATCAGTAATATTCTCTTCTCCAGACAGACCCGTTGCGCTCATTTAATTCTCGCTTTATGCGCTCAAATCGTTATTCAGTGGTCATTTTTCATTAATAAAAGAAATAGCAAATTCACGTAGTACATTAGCCATATCAAGTCCCAAGTTGCGACATTTTGATTTAAAGGATTGCCGTTCCTCCGACGTAAGGTAGCACTGAACTACTACGACACCCTCATCTTCCTTTTTCAGCCTTCGCTTAAACTTAGACTGCATTGCTAAGTCCTTAGCGTTCTTCTCAGTATTACTAACTGTATAACTATTAAGTTCAATATTTTCTTCAGATTTTTTAGTTAAGTTTTGTGAACGCTCACTGTCCTTCGAGGCTTTTTTGAATCAAGAATGCTTTGTGGTTTACGCCATCCGTTTTCCACAAGTATGGCTTTGACTAGTTTAGTGAGTAATTTTGATTCTGTAAGTCCTTCGTGCTTTGCCCATTCAGTTATTGCAGCTTTATCATCCTCATCAACTGTAATCATTATTCTGGGTTTATTAGTTGGCATACTTAGTAATTAAAATACTCACACTTCAAGCATAATTCGTGTTTTTAGCGTTTGCATACTAGTAGTTTTGTATTCACTGTTTTGCTTGCGTTAATTAATCATAAAAGTGTTGCACTTATAGTCAAATCTTGTTATATTGCACTTGAACGATAGGGGTAATGTTCACAAACAGTTGCGAGACGTTCAACAGTTAAAAAAGCGCCTTACTGTGAGGTTTTCGGGCTTTCCGGTTTGAATTGTTCAAGTTTCCTGTTTGTTAGTATTTATCGGCATTCATCCATTTATGTTCGCGTTTAAGAGTGTTAATTATCAAAAAAACCAGTAGATGTGACCAAGTTATTTTGTTTGGGACAGCATTTAATTCATGAAGCATACATTGCTGATTGTCCTCATACCAAGCAGCTATTGTCTAAAGTTCTTAAAACATCTAGACCAACTATTTGGAGGTATGAAGGAATTGCATATTACTGCATTCCGGAATTCAAAGACGATTACCCAGAATTACCTAAAGAACTTTGGATTGAACGGGGGAGTAGTCGCGATCGCACAGTTCCCTTAAGTCCTTTTCAGTCGTGGTGTATTTCGCTTATTTCCACGGCTTACAAATGCCTGAGAAAGAAGGATGCAGTGGAACAATTCATTAAAACTAATCCCTATCTATTCACAAAAAACAAGTATCTGTTCGAGTTGGAACAACTAGCAAAGCAACAAGCAGCTGCTAACATTACGTGAGGAAAGAAATGAAACTAGTAGATATTTGCCAAGAAATCGGAATTAACTTAGAAGATGCTCGTTTGATGTTTATTGATTCCCGTCCCGACTGGACAACCTTTGAGGATTTGACAGAAGCAGAAGCAGAGCTAATCCGGCGAAGTGTAAATAGCAATTCACCCGAATCTAATAACGAGATTCAGCCCGTTAACGGGTTGAAATTGTCCCAGCAGCAACAATTGATTAGCAATGCATCTCAAGTTCTGGGAATTCCTTTAGTGTTGGCTGTGCAGCGGGAAATTAAAACTGTAGAGGCTGTAGAGTCCGTCAAAAATACCCTCATTTTGAACCTTGTAGACCGCAAGCAAGCAGAACTCGATGCAGCCATTAAACAACGTTCTGATGCCCGTCAACAGGTTTATCTCATGGCTCTACAGGACTTAGCAGACAACCTACAACAACCTATTGATGTAGTCACTGAAATGACCCAAGACATAGAAGCGGGAAACGAACAGTTAGAAGCAATCTTGCAAAGAGTGAAAGGGGGGAAGTAAACACTATGTCTACAGTTGTAAACTTTGGATTTTATTGTGGTGTCGCAAGTTTGAGCGCAATCGCAACCCTTGCAACTCTTGCAAATCCAGTAACCGGAATATTTGGAACTTCAATGTTAGTTGCAGGAATAGCAAGTGCATTTAGACGATAAACCTCCAGCCGGTATTTACCATCTAATTACCTTTAAACCTGCTTATACCCCGCTTGTGTGCTGCATCTTTATCCCTATGATGTGTGTCCTCTACTTCTATAAAACCGGGGACTTATGCTCTCGAAATCAAATATTTTGTGACTGGTCTAAAAAACCATTTCTTACCAAAACTATCAATTGCAATTGAATCATCATGCTTTTATGAGTCATGTCAAAACAGAAAGGCTCTTACTATTTGATGAACGGGATAAAACAAGGACTCCAAGCATTAGACAAGCGCAAGCGCATATTCCGGGGTGCAGTAGCAGACCTTCACCAGAAATAAATCCCTCTCAAAGCATTTGAAAGAGAGGGACAACAATTAAAACTTTACGTACAAAAATTTTATCAATGACTAACCTTTTTGACAGAATTTTTAACTCAGGCAACGAAATTATTGAAGACACCGACACCCAGCCACAAAGTAATTACTATAATTCTCCAGACCGCATTAAATACGGCAGGGAAAACATCAGAAAATACCTTGATGGAAGTCAGTTAATAGATGATATTGCAGCGGTTTACGGCGAGTGTCTTGAAGAATTAAATATTGCTGATAAGTGGCAACTAATAGGAGAAATTGCAGGCACTTTGTATTACCTTAATTTAATGGAGAACCAACACCTTAACGATGAAGTTGAGCAAGTTATCCAGTACTTAATTCAAGAAATACCAGTTGACTCTTATAAACCCCTTTTAGCAGCTTTCTTAGATGATACTGGTAAGCCTTTTAGGTACTTTATTGATGGCTTTGAAGCTGTTGATTACATATGCGAAACATGGGGAGAGAATTTAGAAGCAACCACCAATATTGACCACTACAGAATCATTTCTCGGCTTTCGTGGTTTGCTGCGGATATGGTCACAGAACGAATCATGATTGATGAGGAAGACACCACTAATATTTGCAACAGATTACATGATTTAGGGCGTGTTTCAAACGGATGGTATTTGATGCAAGCTATCCATGCAAATATTTAAAGACTGATTGTTTCATGTCAAAAAATAGAACTGAAAAATACATGATTCCGTTCTTGATTTCTGCAATAGGAGGTGTTTGTATCGCATCTCCCCTTTTTTTGAAGATTGGGTCAGAAATGCCTGATTATATAGCATCGAGCGAGCATATCAGCGAGCAAAAAAGACTAAGAACAGAATTAGAAGAACGGAAGAAAACTAGTGAAAAAGTGAGAGAAACGGGACTAGTTCTAAGTGCGCCAACACTAACACTTAGTAATTACCTTGATGATTCTAAGAGTATTCCGATACTAAGAAAAACTGACCTAAACCGTTACGACAAGAATCAAAAAGTTTGGGTGTTTGATGCATCAGATAGGTGTATCGGCATTATCCACAATAAAGAGTTTATCTCCAAACATCACAATCCCTCAACCTGCGACAAAATACCAGACGAGATTAACAATGGCACCAAGAATTCCCAAAAATAACTCTAATTCTTCTACCGGGACTACTACCAGTAATAAAGTTCCTGCTAGAAAATCTCCTGACATGATTGATACTTTAATTACTTGGCTTTTTCGGGTAATTACTTTTCCAATGAAGCTGATAACAACAATTTTCAACCAACTCCTAACACCAGGGGCGGCTGGCTCTAGTTTCCTTGGAAAGTGTGTCTTTCTCTTCCTAGTTGTACTTTCATCTGATTCTTATTGGCAGATGTTATTCCAAGGTCAAGCGTTATTTCCTTGGTGGGAAGAAACTTGGACGGGTTGGGGATGGCTGCCTTATTTGCGTTTTTTTCCTTTCAGTATTGACCTTGGATTGTTTGCAAATCCCACTATTTGGCTTTGCATTGGCGTAGGAATGATAATTCAATGTTTCCAGTCTGCTTGCTTCAACGGGGAAAGGTTCGCAGGGCAGAACGCAAGATTAATTGGATTGATTGCTATAGGAACCTGGATATTTGACTTGATACTTACTTTCGTTAGTCGTTCCCCGTGGCGCTACTCTTCACCAGAGCAAATATTAGGATGTCTACTTTTTAATATCTTCACCATCGGGTGTGCTGAATGGGGCAGATGGGGCGAAAAAGTTTTATCTGGAAAGTAGCAGAGCGATTGAGTAAAGGCACTTCCAACTAATACTCCCTTCCCAGTCTAAGATTACCGGCTAAAAATTTCTCCCTCTCTCACTCCCTCTCTCCCTCTCTCACTCCCTCCCTCAATAAATGAGGGTTACTTACAGGGGATGGGAGTAAGATATCCAGCCCTTGCGTCTTGCCGTTCCGGAGGGTAACGCCCAGCCATTCCTCGGTTTTACCCAACATATATTTGACGCGGGCGTTCGGAGAGATATTTTTTTTATCTACCCTTCGGCTTGGGCTGGGTGAGCCGCACCTCTTTCAGGAGTAAACAATTTTCCACATTCGCCTGTAATTCAATTTCGATATTCATCTATGGATAACCTACCAAATAAATTATCAAGACTAACCACACGGGAAACCGAACATCTACTTGAGCAGTACCCGGAAATCGAATATTTAGAAGCTGGTCACGTCGGCGACTGGTTAATTACTCGCAAAGACCAATTATTGATATTGGCGAGGGAAGAAAGAATTGGTTCAGGACTTGCGAAAACTGCTGGTGTATTAGTAGGTGCTGCTGGATTTATCTTTCATGCCACAAGCCCTCTGGCACCTTTCGGTATTTTGGCTGGGGCTGCTGGGTTCATTTGGTCACTTCTTGCCGATAGTTCCCATACCCACACCTTCAACCCTATTCCTTTTGTGCGCGGAGGAATTTTTGAGGTTGTAGGTTCTCTGGGACATAGTGCAGCACGGCAGGAATTTACCGAAAACTATGATGAATTTGACCAATTGAAAGGTTATTTATCCCCTGTTGAGCGTAAAGAATATGAGATGCTGCGCGAACATTCTGGACTTATTACCGAATACTTGAGTCATGTTGAGTCGGGTAAAAGATTTTATGCTTATCGCTGGATAGTTGACCAATATATTCTTCTACGCGGCTCCTTTCCCAGTCCCGAACAAACACAACAACACGTCAATGCAATACAGTTTGTTTCGCCATTGGTGGACTGCAATCGCATTGATGAAATTAAAAGTCTTTCGTCCCCAATTACTAAATCCTTAATTAAAGAATTACCAAAACCATCAATTAAGGAATTACCCAAACCAAATATAGTTGACCGTTCGCAACAATCAGTTAGTGATTCTCATGAAGGCGAAACTTTGTCGCCCCGTCAGGACACCCCTCAGCAGGTAAACAAGCCTACACAACTTACAGATAAACTTTCAAAACTACCAACTTTGCCACTTAAACAAAGAGCAGTAGCCATCATTGAGCTACTAAAATCAGGCGGTTTCAAGATTGATGAATGTTTGTCAGGTCAAATTACTGCTATAGCTGGCACGCAAAGGGGCGGAAAGGGTACTCTAGCAGGGATTCTGACCATATTACTTAAAGCAGCTACTCCAAAGCTTAACGCCCAATATTTCACCGCTGGTGTGGATGTTTACCCGTTCGCCTGCAATCTTACGAGCGCTCTAACTTACACCGGACGGGACATAGAAGCCGCAGATAAATTAGTTGCTCAAGATTTACTTAAATTTTTGAAAAAACTACAAGGTGCAAAACCTTACAGCCAAAAAAACCTTTTACTGGTAGTTGATGAAGCAATGCGGTTGTTTTCATTGATGGATGAAGCAGAACGTAATTGGGCATTACAGTTTTTACTTACCCGATTTGAAAAAACTGGGGCTGGTTTAATTTTAGTGCTGCACGCAACTAGTTTAGGGGCTGTTGTAGGAAGTAAAAACACATCTGGGATGGCAGCAACTTTTAAAGAAGGAATTAACTTTATCGGGTGTTATTCCCAATCAATTCAAGCTGACTTTTTACGCAAAATGAGTGTAGCCAGTGGAAAGTATTTTAAAGCTAATCCTAACAACTTTGGTACGCCAGAACAGAATGGTGAATTGGGAGAAATACCCGAATGGTTGAAAACAGAAATGCATCCGGGTAATGGTCAACCCGACCCGGTTAGAACGTTACTTAAATACTTTCCAGAATTATTACAAGAACATGATGAAACACCAATACCACAAGATGAAAAACTAGCTGATTTAGATGATGTAAATAAACTTGAATTTACCTTGCAGTTAAACGAAGAACCACACAATACTAAACCAGTAGAAACACGTTTATCAGACAATTCCCAAAAAATATTTGACTGGCTCAAAAATAATCGTCAAGGACAATGGGTTAAATATAAAGGTAACAGCAATCGCGATATGTCATTTATTAAATGGCTATCCCAAAATGGCATCAAAGGAGACGATAAGGAAGAAGCGATTATCGAACTTTATGCATTAGAAATTATTGAAATATCTGGTGATGAAACTGCGATAATGGCGAGCTAATAACTGTTACCAGTTACCGCTGTTACTCTGTTAACAAATGGCTGTTACCCCTGTTAATACGTCTTTTTCAGCTTTCACTCTCAAGTAACAGGTAACAGACAACAGCTACTTATTCTATAAGGGTAGAACAACTTTAATTAACTATATTTGACAACTTTTACCGTCACAACATTTGACGCGGTTAGTATTAGCTAGAAACGTCTCAAGTAGTGGCGGTTTCATGAAAAAAACTAGGAATTACCCCAGTTGTTGCTACCCCCACATCAATTAATAAAGATTGATTGTGGCGCTATCTTTTATTGCGAGCTTCTCTCGGTTCAAGCTGAAAAAATTAGCCCCAGTCTGGCGGGACCGGGGCAGGAAATTAAATCTTTTATTTAGGTGCGTGATTATGACGCAAAACAACTCAAAAATGAGCAGGTAAATTTTATTCACTTCAACACGAAGAATTAGCAAACCTTCGTTTGATTGTAGGCGGTCATGATTTATGTGATAGCAGTTAAGAAAGGTGTTTTTTACTTTGTTGGCACCGCCACTTATGCTGCTGCTAGTTTGCTGGTTTTTGGAGGAATTTCATTGCTAAACCAATAGTCTGCAATTATACGCATTGCAGCAGCCCTCTCTTTTTCGGAGGCATTAATTAGTAGCGTTTCTAAATTGATTTGATTGCCTGCTGCGAGCTTTTGTCTTGCCACTGACTGATGCGGTTCTGGTAATGCTTCTAAAACAGTGAAATAGGTGGTACATACCATATCTTGTTTGCCATTCAAAAACTTACTAAGAGCGCTGTTATTAATGCCAGCTTTACCAGCAAGTTCTCTGTGGCTCATGCCGCTGGCAGTTATTGCATCTCGTAATATTTCTCTATGAAAATTCATTCTTAGTTAGTGTCTGTTTATGGCGACAACATGATATGTTTGTATACTATCAGCTACAAAATCAGCTGACAATCCGGATTTCGTGAAAATTAGAAAACTCGAAAAACGCGCCCTCGCTGATTTATAGCCAGTAGGTCAAAATTCGCTTGTTTGTATTATGACACAGATTTTTTTGGTTCAAATATCAATTGAATGAATTTTTTACGTCTGCTTTTACCGTCTTCGTGACGACTAGCGCAAGATGTTTCCATTACTACACTGCTTGTGGTAGATAACTAGAATCTTGGTTTTCACGGGACTGAACTATCCAAACCGCAAGCGCGTTAAGAAGCTCTGCTTTTTCTTGAGGGGATGCTTCCATCACAAGCGATCGCAAATTGGTTTTTGGTTTAGAGCCAACTAATTGCGAGATATACCATTCTCTCGCATTTTCAGGAAGAACCAGCAGTACATTTAAAAACTTTGTTGTCAATAAGTCCCCCTTACCACGCCGAAATCGAGACAAGGTAACTTCGGAAACCCCCGTCAATTCAGCAATTTCTTTAGCTGAGATGTCAAAACGTTCGAGCATTTCATCGAACAGCTTTTGATGCGTCTCCATACCTTTTGTAACGATTTCTTGCATTTTTTACGGCAACTTAATTAAAGAGTTCTTTAAATGATTAAATATTTTTTTAACGAGATAGGCAAGTGAATTAAACGAAGCTTTAACTATCTTTATCCTAGCAATATCTTAGCCCATTGGAGTAGGGTGCGGCATATCTGCAAATACTTCAATAAAAATTTGCTCCTGTTATTCATACAAACTGGAGCAAACTAAAAACTAAAAAAAACTTGTTGGTGCATTATGACGCATAACAACCCAAAAATTCAAGGAAAATTTTATCCCCTTCAGCATGAAGAATTTTTAAGTGCCTGTCACGAGCTTACGCCCGCGCAACTGATGGTGTTGTACTTCCTTCGTACACTTGACCCTTATGCGGACGGAGTTGAGGTGTCAGTCTCCGAAATAGCCAGACGATTATCAACTGAGAATAAAGAAGTACATCGCTCTACAGTTAGCCGTGCGCTTAAAGCTTTAGATGAAAAGGGATTTATAGATTTAGAACTAATAAAAATAAAGGTAAAAGTTTCACCTCGCGGTCTTCATTGTTGCGATGAGACAACAGCGGTGCCTACAGACAACAGTGTTGCCTCACCGCAACAAGCGCGATCGTCACGCAACAAGCGTGATCGTGAGGCAACAAGCGTGATCTCACCGCAACACGCGCGATCGTCACGCAACAAGCGAGAGCCAGAACCATTGCCAGATAAGGATTCTGAAACCCCTAAGACTATTAAGACTTATTCAGACTTTAAAGACTCTCTCTCAGAAGACGAGAAAGAGAGTTTTTTGGAATTTGCTTTTTCTAAAGTAGCTGAACTACCAAAACGACCAACTTTGCCTTTGAAATGGATTGAAACCAACTTTGAAGAATTAAAAAATCTGTGGGAAAAGCAAACTAATGCAAATAGGTCTATAGATTGCGGGGCGGCGAGTAGTACAAATGTTTTAAATTTTGAAAATTGGGAAGAAAGTAGTCATCACGGTCAATATTCTGCGCTAACAAATTTGGGATTGGCTAAATTCTGCGAAAATTCCACTTCTAAGGCTTGGTATGAGTGGGCGGTAGTGAAATACCCAGAAAAGTTTGTTGATGTGCCTTCCTGAGCAAAATAACCCCGTTGTAGCGATTTTTTTTAACGTTCTTAATTGCCATGTTTGCTAAACAAAATAAAGTAATTGATTTTTCATCGTATTCGGGGAAAGTTCCACCGCAGTGTATCGAAGCTGAAGAAACCATTTTGGGTGGAATTTTACTTGACCCTAACGCTATAGCTCGCGTGCGCGACCAGTTAAAGCCCTACCATTTTTATATCGGCGCTCACTCTTCTATTTACCAAGCAATGCTGAAGCTCAAC
>JBCBPQ010000169.1:0-15697 GCA_039820645.1 Cyanobacteria bacterium J06633_8
CCCGAGATGGAGCCTTAAAAAATGGGCAGGCTTTTTGTGTTAGCGAAGCGTTTCCGTTAGCGCAGCGTGTCCGAAGGACATAGGAAATAAGATGCCGGATGCTCAACTAATTAATTGGTTTATGTTCGCGAAGCGTTCCCGAAGGGAATAGCCTGCCCATTTTTTTACGAAAATTGTAACCCAACCCCCCGATTTATTGGGGGGGCTTGCATAAGTCCTAAATTTATAACCTTAAACTTTAACCTTTAACTTTTATACCTTATGGAAATTGATATAGATTCTTTGCTGAAGCCTTACAAACGCTTTGGAGTTAACCTTGGGTTTGAGCGCATTGAGAAGCTTTTGAAAAATCTTGGTAATCCACAGGATCGAGTTCCAATAATTCATGTTGCAGGAACAAATGGCAAAGGTTCTGTTTGCGCTTATTTATCTTCAGTTTTAACTGAGGCTGGATATAAAACCGGACGTTACACTTCACCTCATTTAGTTGATTGGACGGAGCGGATTTGCTTGAGGGAGCAGCAAATTTCTTCTGAGGAACTGGCTAATTTACTGATAGAGGTTCAAGTTGCTATTGATTCTCAAGAAGAATCACCAACTCAGTTTGAAGTATTTACTGCCGCAGCTTGGTTGTACTTTGCTCGGCAAAAGGTTGATGTGGCAGTGGTGGAAGTTGGATTGGGAGGACGTTTGGATGCTACTAATGTTTGTAAAAAACCTCTAGTTACTATTATTAGTTCTATTAGCCGCGATCATTGGCAACAATTAGGTTCTACAATTAGCGCGATCGCTAAAGAAAAGGCAGGTATTCTCAAGGCTGGATGCCCCGCCATTATCGGACAATTACCAGAAGAAGCTGAATTGGTAGTACGGGAATATGCAAATAAATTGCAATGTCCGGTAATTAAACCATCGCCTGCAAAAGAACTTGGCGATGGTTTGGCTCTAATAGAGACAGAGGATAAACATAATCCCGAGTTACCAATTAGCAAATCAATCAAATATTCTTTACCGCTTAAAGGAGAAGTACAGCTAATTAATTCTGCTCTAGCTATAACTGCTTTAGAAATAATGCAACAGCAAGGCTGGAAAATATCGGAAAAAGCAATTATTGAAGGTATTGCAAAAACTAAGTGGCCTGGAAGAATGCAGTGGAGTACTTGGAATGGACAGGAATTGCTAATTGATGGTGCTCATAATAAAGCCGCAGCAGAAGCATTAAGAAATTACGTTGATAGGGTAGTTGCTCAATCAAATCAATCTCAAGTTAGGGTTACTTGGGTGATGGGAATGCTTTCGACAAAAGAACACGATCAAATTTTCAAAACTTTATTGCGACCAAATGATGAATTGCATTTGCTACCCGTACCAGAAGAAAGTTCTGCTGACGAGGGTGAATTAGCAAAATTAGCACAGAATATTTGTCCGGAATTAAGCTTATGCCAAACCTATTCTAACTTGACATCAGCTTTTTCTAAAGCTTTTAGTTCAAATCCACATTTGGTTGTTTTATGTGGTTCCCTTTATTTAGTAGGAAGTTTTTTGAAAAATAAATAGAAAGCAGAATTCATTAAAATCACTGATGCAAAAAAAATAATCTTGAATTTAACTAGTAAAACTACTGAATATCCTATCAATTGATAACAAATTGTAAATAAATAAATAAATTGAAAATTTTGATTTTATTGAATCAGTAACAATAATTTATAACTTAATTCTCCGTAAAAAGTCGGAGTAACTACTAGTATGTTTACGATATATATTTTAAATCTTTATATTTTTTAAGTTCAATAGTCAAACATACTGACTAAAATATCTGTTCATAGTTTGCATGATATTTATTAATCTAGTGTAAGCACTGAGTACATTTATGATACATAATTGTTTTAATTAATCGATGTTATAACTAATTAACTGCATCGTTGAGATATTGGGATATGCCATATTTATCGCTGACAAAAGCATAATTTTCTTAACGTCTTTCTTGAGATTAAGAATAGCTTGAGTTGAGCTAAAGATTTACTAGGTAAGCGTTTTGCACTCTGAAACAAAAAAAAAATTGATGATGATGTCCATAACTGATAGTGGCATATATATGAAAATCTCTGTTAATATTTTGTTCTCAGTTTGATTCAACATAGTTTGTAAAGTTTTGCTTTATGCTCTTTTAACTTGCTTACTTAGTTACAATTAGACTTAATCATTAAGCGTTTAATTCAGGTTGAGTTGATATACAATTGTCAGTAAATTACTTTTACACCCCAATCAAATCCATAAAAGGTCTGTAAAAAAAACAACATGATTTATCAAAAATTAGCTATGGCATATAGTCAGCTATTTGTTTGAACAAATTAATTTGAATAACCATAGTAAATAATCTTTTATTAACAATCGGGGTGAAAGACACTATGCGAAATTTTTAAAACAACTTGTAAAATCAATAACTCAATCTATTACCTAATATCAAGAGCAGTTTTTAGTCAGATTTGGATTTTAATCTTTTAGTATTACTACGAGTAAAACAGTGGTGAAAGGCTTAAGCAGTCTGTTTGGGAAATCCAAAAGCGGGGTTGGCATCGAGCTTGCACCACAACGAGTGAATGTAGCTCAGTTACGCAAGCAGCGCCAAGGTTTGAAATTGGATGTTTTAACTTCAGTGCCGGTTCCAGAAGGTATCTTTGTTGATGGCCAAATTGCAGATCCGCCTACTATGGCACAAATCATCCAAGAGGCGCTTTTGGAAAGTAAAATCAAAGCGAGTCGTGTTGTAACTGCGGTACCCGGACGCGAGTCTATTGTGCGTCTTATTCCCGTACCGGCAGAATTAGACGATAAAGAGTTACGGGAAATGGTTCTAAATCATGAAGCAGGTTTATATCTGCCCTATGCCCGTGAAGAAGCGGATGTGGACTATCAAAAGCTGGGATACTTTGTAGATGAGGATGGTATCGAAAAGGTACAAGTACTTTTAGTCGCAACCCGTAAAGATATTACAGATACATACATAAGTACTTTTGAAGAGGCGGGGTTACAGGTTGATGTTTTAGAGATAAGTAGTTTTTCTCTGATTCGGACAATCCGCGACCAACTACGCCAGTTTGGTCCACAAGAAGCTGCGGTGTTAGTAAACATTGAGTACGACAGTACCGAAATTGCAATCGTTGTGAATGGAGTTCCACAGTTTTCTCGTACCGTTCCTATTGGAACAGAGCAAATGCAAGCAGCCTTATCTAGAGCCATGAATTTACCTACGTCTAGAGACATGGAACTATTAGAAGGAATGACTATTCCAGCTTCAACTATGGAAGGTGGAAAAACAGGTATGACTGAGGTAAATCCCGGTATGGCTGCCATGTTGAGAGTGTTAGGAGAACTTACCGATGAACTACGTCGTTCGGTGGATTTCTATTTGAATCAGGCTGATAACTTAGAGATAGCGCAGATATTACTTGCAGGTTCGGGAGGTGGACTAATACAGCTAGATGAGTTTTTTACTCAACGCTTGAGTTTACCTACTACTCAGATAGACCCCGTACAAGCTCTATCCTTGCAAGTAGATGATGAAGATTATCCCTTAGTACAGCGTCCTGGTTTGGGTACGGTACTTGGGTTAGGAATGCGAGGTGCTTAAGAATGTATAGCTTAGATGTCAACTTCCTTAAAGACCGTCCGAGTCATCAGAAGAACCAACCCGGTCCAAAGAAAACTGTTGCAATACCAGTTGGAGAAATGACACCAATTTATATTGGTGTGGCGGTAGCTATAATTCTTCCTAGTTTATTAGGAGCCGCTTTGTTATACGTACAAAGCCAAAATACCAGTATTGACGAAGAAATTGCAGAATTAGAAAGTAAAAAACAAGAATATGAGGCTAAATTAGGCGACATTAACCAAAAAGAACAAATAATAGCGGCAATTCAGGCTGAAAATCAAGCTTTAGTTAGTGTGTTTGACCAAATTAAACCTTGGTCGGCAATGCTGCAAGTTTTGCGCGATCGCATTCCCGTAAGAGTCCGAATTGAGAACGTCAAACAAATTGCACCCGAAAGCCTAGGAGGAGACGGTTCAGTACCAAATCCTGCTGGAGGAATAGAAATTAGGGGTTCTGCTCGCTCTTTTAATGATGTGAATGATTTCTTACTTTCCTTACAGCAATCTCCTTTTTTCAAATCCTCGGAAGGAAAAATAGTTACAGCAGAATTAGTTGATGGTCCATTACCTCAAGGAATTCCAGAAGGAGTAACAATTAAACCTCCAAAAATAGTTAAATACACTATTGTTTCTCAACTTACCGATGTTCCGGCTTCTGAATTAATGCGGGAATTGGATAAAAAAGGCGCAAGAGGATTAGTAAATAGAATTCGTAGTTTGCAGAAAACGGGAGTCTTTCAAAAATGACATTTAGCGATGAAATGAATTTTGAAGGCTCGGAGTTTGAAGAAGAATCGTCTTCAGCTTATCCGGTAGTATTTGGTATAACTTTTACTCCTATTATTAGCGGTATCTTGATTGGGGTATTGGGGCTTGCAGGAGCAGGTTATATGCTTTTTAATATCGTTATGCCAGCTTGGGATACTTTTAGTGAGAAACAAAGTACCAAAGAACAACTTAAAATAGACGTTCAAGGCAAAGAAGCTAAGCTGCAAAGCATCGACGAACTCAACGCAAAATTAGCAAAGTCAAAAAGACAACAATCTCAAGTATTAGCTCTATTTGCGAATGAGAAAACTTTGCATACCTTGTTGATAGATTTAAATCGCTTAATAGAGGCAGGAAATGCTCAATTGAATAGTAATGAAGTAAAAGCTAAATTACAAAGATTTATCCCTGATTCTGAAGGAATACAACCAGTCGTTGATGGTTCTTTAGGTGCAGAAGTTGATGGAAAACTCAAGCGTAGTAGCACCGAAATTGTAATCGAAGCTACTTACGAACAAACTCAATCTATAATCAGGAATATAGAACGTTTGCAACCATTATTGATTGTTAAAGATTATCAATCAGAATTGGTACCTGAAAACTTCGAGGAAGGTAAACCACGACGAACCGGTCCAACACCAATAACTACAAGATTCAAGTTAGAAGCGTTGGTTCCGATGAATCCAGAAGAAGTTGCTGCTGCTCAAAAAGAACAAGCTCAACAATAGTTAGTGGTTAGTGGTTAGTGGTTAGTGGTTAGTGGTTAGTAGTTAGTGGTTAGTAGTTAAGAATATGAGATTTATCAACTATAAACTATCAACTATCAACTATCAACTATCAACTATCAACTATCAACTATCAACTATCAACTATCAACTATCAACTATCAACTATCAAATAACAACTATCAAATAACAACTATCAAATAACAATTATCAACTAATAATTATTTAAAGTGAGGAATGGACTGTGAAACAACTTCACGGTAGTAGTTTTATATTTGGCAGCGCTGTTTCTGTATTGTTGGTATCTCAGCCGGTTTCGGCGCAAGCAACTACGAAAATTACTGAAGTAAAACTAAACGAAGCCAACGGACAAGTAAATCTTGTATTAAAAACTTCTGATGGCTCTCGTCCCCAAGTTTTTACTACCAAAAGAGGTAATGCTTTAGTCGCAGATATTATCAATACTCAGTTACGTTTACCACAAGGTAATAGCTTTCGTCAGGATAATCCTACAGATGGAATTGCTTCGGTTTCCATCGGTCAACTTGATGAAAATAGCGTTCGAGTCATCATCAAAGGTACCGGTAATGCTCCAGAGAGCCAACCTGTGGAACGCCAACAAAATGGGTTAAGCTTCGCTGTGGTGCCTTCCGTCGGAAGCAGTGCGGCTGCTGCTCCATCGCAACCTCCCCAAAATAACCAAATTGCCCAATCTGCCCCCGCACCTGAAGTTAATCCTGAAGGTACCCCTGCACCTCCCGCAGGTCCCGGACAATCCATGAATCAGGCTCCCCCTTTCTTACCCAGAGCAGTAGCTCCCCCGGTAGGAGATATTGCAATTTCTAATACCGATGCTTCACCGAGTCTGATTGATTTAGGAACACAACAGCGCGTACCTCGATTGGTATTAAGAGATGCACCAGTAAGAGAAGTTTTGTCACTTTTGGCAAGGGCAGCAAATTTAAACTTGGCTTTTGCAGGAGGAAAAGGTGGAGAGGGTGAGAATGGTGGGGTTGATGGTCCGACTATTTCTTTAGATATTGAAAACGAACCAGTGCAAGATGTGTTTAATTATGTCTTGCGTTTGAGTGGTTTAGAAGCAAATCGCAGTGGCAGAACTATTTTTGTCGGCTCTAAATTGCCTAATTCTACCCGCGATACGGTAATGCGGAACATGCGACTCAATCAGGTAACAGTTGATGTGGCTCTGAACTTTTTGGTTGGCTTGGGTGCGGAAACTGCCGTTAGTCGGGAACGCCAAGTTACTAACGTTAATGCAGTTGCTGTAGGTCAAGGAGCCACTCCAATTACCCAGACTCAGACCACTACGGAAACCAGAGTCGAAACTCAACGTATTGATTTCCAAGATTCTGCACCTTTACTTAGAGGTTTACAAGCATTAGGAGACGAGCGGACTAATTCTATTACTTTAATTGGCGAACCAAGAACGATAGAGATAGCTATGGCTCAGCTAACTCAGCTAGATATCCGCCGTCGTCAAGTCGCAGTTAACGTCAAAATTGTTGATGTCAACCTGTTAAAAACAAAAGACTTTAAAACTAGCTTCTCTTTTGGGGTTGCTGATAACTTCTTTAGCGTTGATGGTGGTCAAGCATCTGCGAATTTTGGTGGTTCAAGACCTCCTACTAGTGCTGAAAGCATAAATAGCGTAACTTCCACACCTGTGATCCAGAATCCAATTCAAGGCTCCCCTTTCTTCGACCCAAATACCTTTGTTAATATTCAAGGAACCAATCCAGGAACTATAGTAGTAGACCAAAACGGTGTAACAACAAGAACAGCAGAAAGAGGAGCGCTTCCCTTCTTTAATCCTACTGCTCCGACAGGTGCTGATGGAAATCCTTTAACTCCGGGTTTTTCTGGTATCACTCCTGCAACTGATAATATTGTTACCTTCGATGAAGATGGTAATGCAAGTGTTGCACAAGGAACTCTCGGTACAGCTACAGCATCTCTACCAACTTTATTCCAATTCCCCAAAAAATTCTTAGCTTCTTTACAAACTCAAGTTACTAACGGTAACGCTAAGATTTTGACCGATCCAACTTTAATTGTTCAAGAAGGACAAGAAGCTAGAGTTGATTTGACTCAGGAAGTGCTTGGCAGAATAACAACTACTTTTGTTGATACTCCTGGTGGCTCAAGAGAAGTGACGGAACCTGAAAAAGAAAAAGTTGGTTTAACTGTGGGAGTCAAGATTGAACGTATTGACGATAATGGTTTTGTTTCATTATCGGTAGCTCCTTCTGTTAAAGCACCAGCAGGTCAACAGGATACAGGACAAGGATTTGTAACTTTAATTTCTGAGCGCTCTCTTCAGTCTGGTTTGGTTCGTATGCGTGATGGTCAGACACTAATTCTTAGCGGTATTATTCAAGAGTCAGACCGAGTAAGTGTCTCAAAGACTCCTATCTTGGGTGATATTCCGATTCTTGGTTCGCTCTTTAGAAGAACAAACAAGAACAACCAACGCAATGAGGTAATTGTGTTACTAACACCTCAAGTTATGGATGATTCCCAAGGTTCTTCTTACGGGTATAACTACAAACCCAGCCCCGAAGTACGCAGAATGTTGCAGAAACGGGGGTTGAAGTTGCCTCAAAGATAGTAAACGAGGATGTGAAAACAAATTGTCACATTGTGTAGAGACGGGGCGCAGTGCTACGTCTCCCGACGTTAGGAAGAAAACTAACCCATCAAAACTTGTGGGACAAATTACTAATGGTTTCTCCCATAAGTTTTGATGGCTTGAATAAATGTTCGTTCGTAGTTGCGCTTTAGCGCCAAAAATCTTGGCGCTAAAGCGCAACTACGAACCCGGAACCAGTCAGAATTAATGGGACAGACTAATGCTACGTCTCTACATTAATATTATTCTCCAAACAAAAAATATTATTCAAATCAAAACTTGCTGTTCAATATCGGTAGCAGAAGGTTATATGAACTGAAAACGTTACATAACTTATAACTAAAGCTTTAGTTTTTGATTAATTAGATAAAGAATTTAAAATTTTTATGTGAAGCTGATCGAGAGAAAAGGCTAAATATTTGTCTAGATCAAAAAATAATTGTATCAAGCTTATTCAGAAAGCATTTATTGTCCCTATTGGCTCTATAATCTTGTTTTAAGCTATTTATCCTAGGTTCTATTATCCCCCCATTACTTGTTGATGTTTTTTCCACTGTTACCCTTGTGACAAGGTATTGCAATTAAGTATTTGTTCTGTTGGTAAGAACGTTTCCAATGCAAAAATTCTGCTTTGGATATGAAAAAACCTGAAAACTATATAAAATAATCGTTTCATGTATCCACTTATGGCTACAACACCTTAGAATGATTCATTGAAAAGTCTAGCGGATGGGAGTTACAGCGGTTTTAAGCATAAATACTCAAAAAGCAAGACTTTTGACGATCGCATGCACAAAGGATGCAAGTAAGGATACATCAGGGGTTTCTGCACCCAAACGCACAGTAAATTGATAGGGAGTTTGACATGAACAAAGGTGAATTAGTTGATGCTGTATCTGAAAAGGCTAGCGTCACCAAAAAGCAAGCCGATGCAGTTTTGAGCGCTGCTTTGGAAACCATCGTTGAAGCTGTTTCTTCCGGCGATAAAGTAACGTTGGTAGGATTCGGTTCTTTTGAATCTCGAGAACGTAAAGCACGGGAAGGACGCAACCCTAAAACCAATGAAAAAATGGAGATTCCAGCAACTAGGGTTCCTGCTTTCTCCGCAGGGAAACAATTTAGAGAAAAAGTTGCTCCCCCAAAAGAAGAGAAAGAGTAGGCTTTTTTGAATTACTACTTTTTCTAATGCGGCAACCTAGACATGGGGGAAACTTAGCTTGGGCAGCAGCAGTAGCTGGTTGTCCCCCTAACGCTATTTTGGATTTTTCTGCCAGCATTAACCCGTTAGGACCTCCCGATAGTACTTTAGCGGCTATCAGTTCTGAATTGGGTAATATAAGGCACTATCCAGATCCAAATTATGGCGAACTTAAGCAAGCTTTAGGTTGCTTTCATAAACTGCCGTCTGAATGGATTATGCCGGGTAATGGCTCGGCAGAATTACTGACTTGGGCAGGGAGAGAATTAGCACGGCTTGCCGCAACGGTTCTTGTGACTCCAACCTTCGGCGATTACTATCGAGCTTTGAGGGCATTCGACGCTGATGTGTTGGAGCTTCCTATGTCGTTAATCAAGTTAGATTTGTCATTAATTGTTGACTATTGTTTGACGACAAAGGATAAAGGACTATTGTTGAATAATCCCCATAATCCTACGGGGAAATTATTAACGCGAGATGCAATATTACCCTACCTAAAAGAATTTGCTTTGGTGGTAGTGGATGAAGCTTTTATGGACTTTCTGCATCCCTCGGAGGAACAAAGCCTTATTGAGGCGGTGCAGGAATTTCCTAATTTAGTAATATTGCGTTCTTTGACAAAATTTTATAGTCTTCCTGGATTGCGGCTTGGATATGCTATTGCTCATCCCCAGCGCTTACAAGAATGGCAGTCTTGGCGCGATCCTTGGGCGGTTAATTCCCTTGCCGCAGCAGCAGCAATTGCAGCGGTGGGAGATAAACAATTTCAGCAGCACACCTGGGAATGGCTACCAAAAGCAAGAAATAACTTGTTTGAAGGTTTAGCTGAGGTTCGAGGGTTGCAACCGCTCAAGGGCGCTGCTAATTTCTTATTAGTAGAGTCAAAGCACTCCACTTCCGATTTACAGCATAAATTGCTTAAGCATCATCAAATTTTCATCCGCGACTGTCTTAGCTTCCCCGAATTAGGCAATCGCTATTTTCGCGTTGCCGTGCGCTCTGAGTCGAATAATCAGCGTTTGGTGGAAGCTATTGAGCACGAAACAGTACCATGACAGTCAACAGTCAACAGTCAACAGTTAACAGTTAACAGTTAACAGTTATAAGTAGGGAGTAACGAGTTAGGAGTTAACAGTTACCAATTCCCAATTACCAATTACCAATTACCAATTACCAATTACCAATTACCAATGCCCAATTACCAATTACCAATTACCAATGCCCAATTCCCAACTAACGATTGATGTCAGTTGATTACGATATTGTGATTATCGGAGGCAGCTTTGCTGGAAGATATGCTGCTTTGAAGGCTGCTCAACAAAGAGCTAAGGTTGCTTTGGTTGAGCCGCTATTTCGTAGCGAGCTAATTCAACTTCAAGGGATAGGAGAGGTTGGTAAAGTTGCTAGAAAAGTAGATAGTTTAAATGAGTTAGGTTTTCTTTATCAAGCACAGAAGAAAGAAAAATTTCAAGTTTCTTTAGACAAAACTGTTTTGTGGAGTTGTGCTGTTGCTGCTAATATCAACGAACAGCTTTCACCTGCTTTTTTAACAGGGCAAGGTGTTGATGTAATTTTGGGTAGCGGTAATTTTCAAGCTTCACCAGATTTATGTTTTATTGTTAATAATCGTAAGTTAACGGCACGTAATTTTTTACTCGCTACGGGTTCGATTCCAGCTATTCCAGATATTGAGGGATTGCAACAAACTGGTTTTTTGACTTTATTGGATATTTGGCAAGTTTTAGAAAGTTCGACACCACCTAAAAGTTGGGTAATTCTCGGTGGTACTCCTCAAAGCGTAGAAATTGCTCAAAGTTTAGCGAGATTGGATTATGAAGTTACGTTTATAACTAATAAGAATTATATTATCTCTCCTGTTGATCGAGAAGTTGCTCAGTTGCTGCAAGCGCAGTTAGAAGTGGATGGAGTGCGTGTTTTAACACAAACTACTGTGACTCAGATTAGATTCATTGAAGGTAAAAAATGGCTGCAAGCAGGTGATAATGCTATTGAAACTGAGGAAATATTAGTTGCTGTAGCTGAAAAACCTTTTATCGAATCATTGAATTTAGCTGCCGTGGGAGTAAAGTATAATTCTCGCAGTTTATTGGTTGATAAGAAATTACAAACTACCAACCGTCGAATTTATGCTTGTGGAGATATTATTGGCGGCTACAATTTACCAAACATCGCGGATTATGAAGCGAAAATTGCTATACAAAATGCTTTGTTATTTCCTCGATATAAAATTAATTATCGGGCTATTCCCTGGGGAATTTTAACTCAACCAGGCTTAGCTCAAGTTGGTTTAACACAAAGACAAGCCAAAAATATATACGGTAAAAATGATATTTTAATTTTGCGTCGGTATTTTAAAGCAATCGCAACTGCTCAATTAACAGATGAAACTACAGGTATTTGTAAAATAATTGTCCGTCGTAATGGAGAAATATTGGGAGCTTGTTTGTTGGGATCTCAAGCAAGGGAGTTAATAAATATAATTGCTTTAGCTATTGCGGAAAAAATCAAAATTAACAAACTAGCTGATTTATCACCGGTTTATTCGAGCTTTTCTGAAATCATCGAACAAACAGCATGGGAATGGAAGAAGCAAAAATTTGAAAGTAGACGTTTGCAAGATTTTTGGGATGGTGTATTTTACTTTTTGCGTAGTAGGGGATAGGTAATTGGGAATTGGGCATTGGGCATTGGGCATTGGGAATTGGAAACTGTTAATTCCTTACTCGCTACTCGCTACTTATAACTGTTCACTGTCATGGTACTGTCATGGTACTGTCATGGTACTGTTTGTACCTATTTTCCTAATCCCGATTCCTCTTTCTTTCGGGTAAAGAGGCGCTACCGATACCTTGAAGAACACCGCGAACAATTAAACCGACTCCTCTACCTACTATGCGGGTAAGAACAAATACTACGCCGTTTCCTAGGAAAGATACTAGGGATTGTATCCGGGGTGTGGCTGCATCTCGTAATTCGAGTAATAGTGTGACTACTAAGGGAATTCCTCCAAGTTGGGATAATTCGTTGTTACGGGGTGCATATACAAATGCTTTGGCTATACCGCGAGGTGCGAGTACGAATAGTTCGTGACGACTCTCAAATATTTGCTGAGGTTCACCTACGTAGTTTTGCCAGCGATATTTCCATGATAAATTGTTTCGGAAGCGTTCGATTTCTCTGGTAGAAATAAGTTGCTGATTGTAATAGTCTTTTTTGAACACTTCTACATCTGCCAATCTATTTAGCAATGGCTGTATGACGGCATTGGCAAGGTGAATTAGCATATTTTCTAAAATCATGGCAGCGTGTTCGTTAGCTTCGTAGCTACCTGGAGAATAAGATGTATTATCTATATAAAGCTCTGTATGAAATATTAAGTAAGATAATAATTCGGCTATTGAAGGAATTTTACTTATAATTTCTGTTTGTACTATAACCGCATCTTGCAATAATATATTTACAGTTTCTAGTTCAATATCTCCTATTTTTATCCGCGAAAATTTACCGAAATATTCTTTTACTGTGGCTTCCCATACATCTGCTAATAATCTAGGAGTGACTTGGTTTAATAAGTTGTTTTCTACTTCGGCAGTACGCAATTCATCAAGGGAATCTGCAAATTTTTGGAGTAGTAAATAAAGTAATTCTCGCTTTTTATCTTCTCGTAAAATATCTATTTCTAAAGGAATATCTGTTACATTTTGTAAGCTAAATTGAAGTTTATTAATACAAGATGCTAATAATGTTGCTTGTAAAGCTCTGGGACTGAGTAAAGGTGGTGAAGAAGGATTGATGTTAGAGCTAGTGACGGTAATGCTCCTACTTGTCGGGTTGGATAATGGTAATTCTGTGGAAGGAATAACATTGTTGGCAGGAGTTTCTTGTTGCTGGGTGTTGGAATCTACCAAATTATTGAGCAACCATTGTGCTGCGAGTAATTCTCGTCTTCTTCCAGCTAAAATAGCTTTGTTAAGCACTGTTAATCCAGGGATTTGCAGTTGTCTGGTAACTTCTGTCAAGTTAGGTTTGATATAACTAGTTCCCGATTCACGCAAATTATTGCGTATCTTATTAATTAGAGACTTAGGAGATTTGGGTTTGGGGATTAATCTTTCCCTCAATGTTTCACCATTCAATTCTCTTAATTCTTGGGAGTCATTTACCCAATAAGAATTTCCTGCCGCGATTTCTTGCATGGCTATAATTAATTCGGAAATGGGAGTACCCTTTGGGCAGTAACCATTTACTCCTTCAGCCTTTAAAGCTACTAGCATTGCGGGTTGAAGAATATGACACAGAAGCAGAATCGGCAAATTTGGATACTGCTTTTTCAATTGTCGAATCAGCTGTAAACCAAGTTCTTGACGATTCGCAGAACGATTATTATCAGGTTCCAAAACTACTAAGTTGACTAAATTAGCGTCTTGCTGCGCCAATTCTGCTAAGATTTGCAACGCTGTGGTGTAAGTTTCTGCTTCTGCTACGACTTGCAATTCCGGAAATTCATCGAGAGTTTGACGCAATCCCAACCTAAAAATGGGATCGGAATCAATTAACAATAATTTTAAAGGGCGATCGCTCATAGTTAATTCACGTTGGGAACGTTCTTTTGATGCAGATTATAGTAAGAAGGGGAGATTGGGAGATGGGAGGAAAAACGGCTCTTCTCATGTCTTGCAGCAATATCAAAAACCCGGTTTCTTTTAATTACAACGAAATAATGATGCTTTCACCAGGAGAAACCGGGTTTCTTTGGGCTTGTTGAGAATGGTGCTGTTCCCTCAGTCTTGCGATTTAAGACTCTTAACTCCCATACTTCTAACTTGCAATCCAAAATAAATAAGCAAACGTATCCGTTGTTAAAATCTAAAATCCCGTACACTTGCGAGTTACTGCGGGAACCTTGGCAATGCAGTGTAGTTAAAATCTAAAATGAATTATAACTGCCGCGTACAGCCCTTACTGAGTATTTAAATGAATTTGAGCATTCGGCATTGGTTGGTAGAAAATTATATAGAAATAAGTCAAATTAAAGAGTGTTCGCAGGGACAAATTACAAGTATTGCCTGGCGAATTATTCAGAGTATGGAAGTTAAAAGCCCCTCTTTGTTTAATATATGTACTTTAGCAGAAGTTCTGGAACTTCCTATAGAGTATGTTTGGCACTCTGTTGGTGTATTTGCTCGCTTAACTACAAGCATTTTAAGTTTATTAAAACCTGGGCTGCCTTTGAATCGCAATCAAGCTACTTGGTTCGCTTTTCAAGTTGCTTATTTGCAAGCTTTAGAAGAAGTGTTAATTGAGGAAGCAAGTCTTTCCCGAGTTTGGCTGGAAAGAGGATTCCTTTGTGCGGGGAAAGGGGAGAAGGGGGAAGCTTTTGCGAATTATTTAGTAAAACCTTTACCAGATGAGCGTTTGCAGGGGTTAATAAAAATTCTGCGGGAAGAAAAACTCAGCGATGTGAAAGCGGAAGAGGCGCTGTTAAGGGTTGCTAATTCTTCTTTTGTACAGCAAATGAATTCTGTTGCTGTAGCTTGGTTGGTGGCTAATAGCGTTTTAGAAGTGGAAGCTGAATTAATTATTCAGCGATTAAACAAGAAACTGTTGGGACATTTAATTGTAGTTGTCAGTGAAAATGCAGCTATTTTAGTTCAAATACAAAAATTTTTTAAGTTGGGAAATTCTGTAGAATTTCAAACTACCGGAATCAATTATCCATTTAACGATAGTAACGATAATATTGATTTTAATAAAGAAAAATATCGGGCAAGCCTAATTAAAAAACTTGGCGAACCTCTGTTAATAGAATATTTCTCTGTCAAAGATATATATATACCACCTAATGGTTTACCTTTAGAAGGAAATCATCAGCCAGTTGATTTAATGAAGTGGGTAGTTTCACAATTGGATGACACTGAAACTATTACCGTAATTGAATCAGAATCTGGCTGTGGAAAAACCAGCTTCTGTCAAATTTTAGCTGCACGGATAGCACGAAAGCTTTATCCTGAATGGATGCCAGTACATATTAACCTCAGTGAAATCTTCATTGGTGATAATTTTATAGAAACCCTACAATCTGCTTTTTGCAATAATTTTGAAATCAATTTAGCTGCTTGGCTAAAAGAATCTCAAACTAAATATTTATTAATACTTGATGGATTTAACGAACTACCCGATTACCCTGAAGATAAAATGGCGATCGCTATTTTTCTAGAGCAGTTAGTTGAATTCCAGTGGCGCTTTAAACATAAAATTATTTTAACTTCTCAAAACTGGGCTTTAGAAGATATCCTCTGCAAAGTAGCATTAAAATTACGGCGAATTAAAATTCAACCTTGGGGACAAGATGAGTGGAAGCTGTGGTTTGCAAATTGGGCAACTGTCCAATCTATGGAAGTTTCTCACAGCTTCTTCAAATTCTTGAAAAAGCATAAGGCGTTTTCTAAAAAATCTCACTTTTTGCTATCAGATTTAGTTCGTCAACCTTTGATGTTATATTTGCTAGGAGTATTGCACCGCGACGAACTACTTGATGATGAAATTTTGCAATCTTCTACCAATCCTCAAATCACAAATGGATGTGTAGTGTTGTGGAAAATTTACGAACGTTTAAATCAATGGTTATTAGGTTATCCAGTTCGTAGTTTGAGTCAAAAAATATTAGCTTCATCTATCTATACA
>JBCBPQ010000170.1:0-15638 GCA_039820645.1 Cyanobacteria bacterium J06633_8
GGATTCCCATTTGCAATAAAAGCATCGTTGGAAGGGAGAACCATAGATGCATAATTAAAGAAACGACTGCTTGCTAAAGAACGGTCTAAAGTAAACGTCAAACTGGTAGTTTCACCCGTATCAATTGGACCTGGTGTTGCTCCTCCGGGTGCGGTAATTGTCCCATCTACTAAACCAGCACCGCTACTAATAAACTCGCGAGAAATAAGATTGGTATTTCCATCTTCTGCTAAACTTTCCAAACCAGCAGATGCGGGTCTACCACTGTCATAAGTATCAAAAGTTCCGTCATGAAAACCAACCCATAACGGTGTTAATAACGTTCCGTTATCGGGAGCTAGGTTTTCCACAGTTACGGTAACTTCAACTAAATCGGGTGGTGGAGGTGTATTGTTATCTTCATCACCAACAACTAGCTGACCGCGAATTGCACCACCAGGAAATTCTTCAGTATGGACGTTAAAATATAAATCTAAATCTTCACTTTCTTGAGTATCGCGAATTTCAGCGACAAATTCACTCAAATCATTATTAGCAGAATCCGTCTCTTCCCAAATCCCTGCTAAAGTAACCGAACCATTTTCGTTGAGAGTTACATTTAGGTCTTCGTCTTGATTTCCTTGGATATTTAGCTGATTACCAAGTTCTGGAGCAACGGTATCAAATAAACTAAAGACAACTCCTCCATTTTCTCCCCGTGGTGCGTTGTGGATGTGGAGTCTAGTAACATCGTCGCTGGTATCGTCAGGAGTTTGCGCTCCACCTGCAACTAAACCATTCGCTCCGAAATCCAAACCAGAAACGGTCAAACTATACTCAAGAGCATCTCCTCTATCATTGAGAGTTAGAACAGAAGTTCCACGAGCATCACCATCACCAGCAGCGACTTCTTGAGAACCATCTAAATTGGAAGTAATTCTAACTGGATCTGCAATTGGTAACGGTTGCTCTTCAGTAGAGATTGTAATACGAGCAACCTGATAGTCTGGAGAGGTAAAATCGGCATTAGTAAAAGCTGTAAGAGCTAATTCCGAACTCCCGTCTTCGCTCAAAATTCTTCCACCAGTTACAAAGCCTGGGTGTAACTGCACGACTCCATTTTGGTCAATCCCAGTATTAGGGCTACTTTGACCGAAAAAAGCCGTACTATTCTCTGCTTCATCGTTAACTTCCGTACCAGCATCTAATACCTGGTTACCCGCAATAATAAAGTCTGCTCCAATAAAATTTCCCTCCTCATCAAAAATCCGAATCGCTTCAGGATTTCCGTTAGCGACAAACGCATCATTGGAAGGAAGAACCATCGAAGCATAGGAAAAAAACTGGCTATTTAAGTCATCGCTATCCAGAGTAAAAGTCGCAGTAGCAACTTCACCAGGGTCAATTGGACCAGTAGCCGCACCATCAGACCCTACAACGGTACCATCAACCGTACCATCTCCACTTTGAAGAAACTCTTGAGAAATCAAAGTCGTACTACCATCTTCCGCAAGACTTTCCAAACCTGGAGATGCAGGTCTACCCCGGTCATAGGTATCGAAATTGCCGTTGTGGAAACCAACCCAAAAAGGAGTAAGGAAAGTTCCTTGCTCTGGTGCGAGATTTTCAATAGTTACTTTAATCTCTTTCTGTGTCATTGTTTACTCTTTTTACATTTAAAATCAGTATTTACAATGAAAAGATATTGAAATGAATTATTACTGAGAGACAAATAAGAATTTGCTGAATGTTCGACCAAATAATGATTTAAAGATTAAAAATTATCTCTCTTTATTTCTTCTTCGTGGGTTATCTACGGTTTTTCCTGTTTAAATAATTGCTGCCAAAAAAATACGATTAATTCCTCTGATACCGCATTCCTGGAAGCTGCGAAACCAAACCCATTAATTCCAACTGCAATAAAGCACTAGAAACTTCTGCTGCTGGCATTTGGGTTTGTTGAATTATAAAATCAAAAGGCAAAGATTCCGAGGAAATTGCTTTCATTACCTGATGCAATTCAGGGGGTAAATCTGGTAAGGGCTTTTCTACTTCCGATGTCAAATTACTCACATTATTAACTTGAGGAATCGCACCCAACATTTTTAATAAGTCATCTAATTCTTTGAGAATAGGAGTAGCACCTTGAGAAACTAATTTTAAGCATCCCTGAGAAGAAAAATCATCGAGTCTTCCCGGTAATGCGTAAACATCTCTACCAAATTCGTTTGCATAGTCAGCGGTAATTAACGCACCGGATTTTTGAGGCGCTTCCATAACTAATACAGCACGAGACAAACCTGCAATAATTCGATTGCGTCGGGGAAAGTGAGTTCTATGAGGTTGAGTTTTTGTGGGATATTCGCTGACAACAAATCCTTGATTTAAAATCTGTTCGTATAATTTACGATTTTTTGCGGGATAGACAATATCAACACCCGTGCCTAAAGCCGCAATGGTGCGTCCACCGGCTTTGATTGCAGCCGAATGTGAAGCGCTATCGATTCCTTCAGCTAAACCAGAAACTACTGTAAAACCATTTTGTACTAAAGCAGCGCTAATGCGACGAGTCCAACGGACACCGTATTCTGTAGGTTGTCGGGTTCCAACTATAGCAACGAGGGGTTTTTGCGCCAAATTTTCTGATAATTCTACCTTGCCATGATAGTAAAGCACTGGTGGCGGGCTGGGAATTTCTAATAATAAACGGGGATACTCTGCATCTGCTGGAGTCCAGAAATTGGGATTTTCTTGTTCGTGTTGTTCTAATAATTTTTCTGGATTTATTTGAGAGCGTTGTTTAATTACCTTTTGTAGAGTTTGTAAACCAAAACCTTCAACTTCTCCTAATTCAGAAGATTTTGCTTCCCAAGAGGTTTTTGGCGAACCAAAATGTTGGTTTAATCTTTGTAGTAGTACCGCCCCAATCCCCGAAACTCGCGACCAAGCCAACCAGTACGCACGTTCTTCCGTCAATTTTCTATCCTCATCCCTACTGGTTTTAGTATTCCCAAAAATTGGATCGGGATTAGGAGAGAGGAGTTAACAATTACAGTTAACAGTGAACAGTGAACAGTGAGCAGTTTGGAGTGTAAGATTAACCATTTTCTCCTCTATCCCCGTCTTCTCAAATCTTGCACAACTGCGAGAAACCCGGTTTCTTTAGGATTTCACAAGGAGATATTCATGGTTTCACGAATAGAAACCGGGTTTCTTTGAGCGAAATTGAGCAAGGTGCAAGATATGTATCTTCCTGTTCACTGTTCACTGTTAACTGTTAACTGTTCACTGCTCACTGTTCACTGTTCACTGTTCACTGTTCACTGTTAACTGTTAACTGCTCACTGTTCACTGTTCTTTGATTTTTTAAATATTCAAATACGGATTTGTCTCCGATATCAGGAGGAATTGCCTGTATAGCTTTACGGATTGCGAAAATTATAAAAAATACTGCCCAAACTGCTAATAAAACTTTTTCTACTTCTATAGGAAGAATGTTGGTCATATGTCCTAAAAGCAGCAGTGGAACTATGGGGGTTAATAGTTTAGTTTCTAAACGATTGAAACAAAAAGCTTCTTTAAAAAAAATACCCGTCAAGGCTGCGAAGGTAAAACCAATTCCGAGTATAGTAAGGGGATAATTGTAAACTGTTTCTGCTAGAGTTTGCTTGTTAGAGAAAGCAAAAACAATTGCGGAAATACTGCCAATGCTCCAAAAAGCTTGTAATGCTCGATGCAGTTCTACCATATAGATATGAATGGTTAACAAGCTCACTCCTAGGGCAAGACTAAAACCAGCGTACAAAAATGTTACAAGCTGTAAATTGGGATTATTGCTGAATAATACAAAACCCGTACCGATAGCAAAGCAGAGTGCGGCGGTAGCCAAACCTGCACGGTAGATAACTACACCCAATCGGTCATCTTTTGTAATTGTAAATTCGCCAAATTGACCTTGATAGATTTTTGGGATCGATCCTGTTTGTGTTGTCATGGCTATAAAAGCTGGTAATTGATAATTGGTAATTGGTAATTGGGCATTGGGCATTGGGCATTGGGCATTGGTAATGGATAATTAAGGATACTGTTGAGCAATTATTTGTAATTATCTTAATTATCTTAATTAAAAAAAATTAAATTAATTTTATTTTGATATATAGATGCTGCGATTGCTGCGGAATTTAAATTTAAATTTACATTTGTAAACCTATCCCCCATGCCCTATCCCCTATTCCCTACTCCCCATCAATAAGTAAGTAGTCATTAAACCTTTTCCTTTGACTAAAATTTCTCCCCGTCTTTCTAAAATGAATTTATCTTGTAATCTCTTGTAAGTATCTTCAGTGAGTTGAATTTTTCCAGGTAAACCATGAGATTCCATTCTGCTGGCAATATTCACAGTATTTCCCCATAAATCGTATGAAAATTTTTGTAGTCCAATAACTCCAGCGACTACGGAACCAGTATGAATACCAATGCGAATACTTAAGTTTAAATTATTTCTTCTGTTGAAAGTTTCAATAGCATTTTGCATTTCTAATGCCATTGCAGCAATAGTTTGGGGATGATTTGAACTTCGGGTAGGTAAACCACCAACAACCATATAGGCATCACCGATAGTTTTTATCTTTTCTAAGTCATATTTAAGGGAAAGACGGTCAAATACTGAAAAAATTTGATTTAATAAGTTTACCAAAGTTTTAGCAGTCACCGAAGCTGCAATTTGAGTAAAACCGACAATATCTGCAAACATCACCGTTACATCTTCAAAATACTCGGCGATAGTACCAGGCTCTTGCTTCAAGCGATTGGCGATGCTGGCTGGTAGAATATTGAGCAATAATTTTTCTGTTTGTTCTTGCTGATGACGTAATGCCTTTTCTGCGTCAATTCTGGCGGTAACATCTCGAAAAATAGCCCGTGTAGCGGCGGGTTTTCCTTCAACAAATTTACAGTTAAGGTTTCCTTCTAAAAAGATAGTTCGACCATCTTTAGTCATAAATGCAGCTTGAAGCTGCTCGCAATTACCGCTTGACATGACTCGATAAAAAACATCTCGGCAAGGTATTTTAAAATCGGGATGTACAATATCAAATACGGTTAAACCATCGAGTTCGGATTTGCTATATCCCAAAGTTTTTTGCCAAGCACGATTAGTATATAAAAATCTTCCGTAAGGATTGACCGATTGAATTAAATCGTTGGCATTTTCAAATAAATCGCGGTATCTTTCTTCACTTTCTAAAAGTGCTGATTCGGCTTGTTTTCTTTGCAAAAATTGCGCGATTTGACTACCTATGGAAACCATCATTTGTAGCAAATCTTCATCTCTAAATAATACTTCTCGGCTAAAGAAAATCATCACTCCCAAAATTCTATTTTCGTTAAGAATGGGAAACCCGAAGGCTGCATGTAATTCTGTTTCTTCTACCTGATGGAATCGCGGGCAAATATCATCATGAGCTATGTCTTCACACCATACAGGAGCAAGAATTTCCCAAATTTTACCTGCTAATCCAACTCCAGGGCTTAAAGTTGTTAACCAAGTAATAGCTTCAAATTCTCGGGCTTCAACCCTACGAGAAGACCACATTTCTACACATCTTAAGACTGGATCGCTTACATTTTTTTGTTTGACACTAAGGTATTGATTAGGAGTCCATAATTCCCCTAAATCCCACTCCAAACTTTCACAAATTGCTTGTAAAATTTGCGGTATGGCTTGTTTGACTGTAACTGATTCTGACAATATATTTGTAATTGTATATTGGGCGCTTTTACGCTGCTGACGGCGCTTTTTCGCGGTAATATCTCTACCAATATAAACAATATCTTCGACTCCATTAATTTTCTTGCTAATTACGGAACAAGAAAAAGCAATTAATTTTCTTTCTCTTGATTTAGTTCGACAAACAACTTCTACATTCTGAAAATATTTTTTATATAAAGAACGTTTTTGAATCGCTTTTTGTAACAACTTATTATCGTCGATAATTAGAGAAATTTGTTTATCAATTATTTCTTCTTCTGTATAACCTAATAATTCTACTGTTGCTTTATTTACTCTTTTGATTTTTCCGGCTTTAGTTGTCACAATCAAGGCATCTGCCATTGAAGCGATCACCTTATCCATATAATTTTTATACGCAACTAAAGTACTTGAAAGTAAATTAGTTTCATTCACTCTTTGATTCAATTTCTGCTCTAAAAGCATCCGATTCGTTACATCTTCAAACAAAATTATTAATCGATTTTCAGCCGGTTCGCCAAGTATATATATATCGATGTAAAAATCACCTTTTTCTTCATTAAAACGGTGGATACCTTCTAACTCAAATAGTTCCTGCTCCTCATCTAGTATAGATGTCATGACATTTTCAAGTCCCACAAATTCTGGGAACCCTAAACGGACATCTCTTTCCAAAATCACTTCTTGAGGATAATAAGCAAAATACTGCACATGCTTAGATAGACGTAAAATAGAAAAACTACGATCTAACTCCAAGCTTTCAAATTTGCGTGGTGTACTATGTTTATTAAAAATTTTCTCTAACAGATGATATTTCATTGTGGCGCTTTAAAGTAAGTAAAAAGGAGAAAGAAGAAAAAAAATTAAAGGCAAAACAGTAATTTAAATTTAATTTTTTGTTAATCCTGTCTTCCTACTCTTAACCTTGTCAGTTAAATGTAGGCACCACTGATAATTGTATATGTACGCGATCTGTTAAAACATTGATCTTAGAAACTAAAATTTAAATTTGCTGCTATATTTCATATTCGTTATATCAATGATTAGCATTTTGCTTGTTCGCGTTTGATTTACAACTAGTAGATACACTAAGTATTCTTTTAAAGATTACCGTAAACAGGAATTGCTGCTCCTCGAATATCTTTTGCGGTTTTAGAAGCTAGAAAACAGATAACTTCTGCTTTTGTTTTTGGTTTTACCGATTTATAGCTATTTTCAGTGCCCATTCCTTTACGGCTAGATTCGGTATCAATTAGGCTAGGAAGGATGCTGTTGGCGGTAATATTAGTACCTTTAGTTTCATCGGCAATAGCTTTAGTTAAAGCTACAACACCAGCTTTTGAGGCACAGTAAGCAGCTAACCTACCCACAGGTTCTACCGCACCCCGAGAACCTATTGTAACAATACATCCGTAGTTATTTTGTAGCATCTTTATCAAACAATACTTACAAGTGAGAAAAATCGTATTCAAGTTTAAATCAAAATCTGATTTCCAATCTTCAAAACTATACTCATCTGTTTTTTTCCATTGAAAAACCACCTACCAGATGAATTAAAACGTCTACCTTCACCATAGAATTAAGGACGTTTTTTACAAAAGATTCTGAGTTTAAATCCGCAGAAATAAATTTAACTCTATTTAGATGGGATGACGCAATAATTTGCTTTAAATTTTCTAAATCTTCAGGTTTGCGGTAAGAAATTGTAACAAAAGCACCTTCAAGACTATCGGTGTCACATCTACGCCTAATCCAGCAGTAGCACGGCTAAGCAAAACTTGTTTATCCTTCATAAATTATTTTGTACCGAAGGTCTAATTTTAAGATACCGCTTTTTTGTTCAACACATGAGCTTGTAACTATTTTTTATTGCGGTTGCTTATTGGCGTATTTTTGGTGTATGGCTGATGATAAGCAAGAAAGCAGAAGGAACCTCATTCATAAATTTGTAATTCTAGAAGAATATTAAGTAGCCTTTGTTAAGTCTAGGTTAAGTGAATTCTTTCTTTGTGGGATATTGGCAAAAAATATCACCTGTATTTATGTTTAATAGAAATTGAGTACTTGGTTAAATTAAAAACAAGTGAATATCAGTAAGTATAAATTCTCAAATCCAATTTTGAGTTTTATTGCTGGAATTATGCTGTTATTATTGTGTTTTCTGCTGCCTGCTGAAGCTGATAATCCCAAGGGTATCGATAATAAACCAGAACCTGTAGAAGGGTGGGTTTCTGATGGAACTTTTTCTAGTGAAGGTAATTTAAGTTTGTGTAATCGATAGTTGAAAGTGATAGGAATTCGGTTTAATTAATAAAAAGATTAATTCACGAAGGCTATCAAGAAAACTTAATTATATGCAACCACCAAAAGTAAGTGGTTTTGATATGCCAAACCGCATATTTTTTGATGCGGAAATAAATCATTAACATCGCCCATCTTTGTACAGATGCGCTTGGATAAAAGATGATAAATCCGAGCCTACAAAAAGGGTAACCGCAATTTATCAATCGAATGTACTCACGAAGCAAGATAAACTGGGATGGGAATTAATAATTTAATTCTTATTGTCAATATTTATCTTTATAAATAACTTCGTGATTTATAAAATTCGATTTTTACAAAAATATGATTCTGAGCAATGGCAGCAGCAGTTAGTTTTCTATATCCCTCAAGTAACAACAATTGCGTTTCAGCTAGCTTTAGGAATTTTCGTCGGTTTTGTATTTAAATTCTTGCAAATTCCTGTAGGTTGGCTTTTGGGTTCGATAATTGCAGGAATTCTCTATTCGACTATTCAAGGTAATCCCCAGCCATTGCCGAAAATTTTCATTACTTTAGGTAAAGCTTTTATTGCCCTTGTTACTGCCGCACGTTTTTCTTGGGAAACTATAAATTTTGCTGCTACTTACGCAGTGCCTCTGCTTTTGTGCGTATTTATTTCGGGGATTTTAAGCTTATTCCACGGATATCTATTATCTCGCTGGTCTGGTATTGATAAGGTTACGGGCTTAGTTGCCTTTATTCCTGGTGCTGCTTCTAGTATTGTCCCCATTGCGGAGGAAATGGGAGCGGATGCTGTGGCTGTTGCATTGTTTCAATATCTACGCTTGTTTATGGTAGTACTACTGATACCGAGTGCTGCTGGTTTCTTCTTTCCAGTGGATTTGAATGATTCTATATCAACCGCGATCGCAACATCAACGGTAACAAATAATTCTGCGATTCCTTTGTGGTTGAATTTAATTGTACTGGCTGGATGTTGTTTTGTGGGAGTTTGGGGTGGAAATCGTTTGGGCTTACCGGCTTCTGGGTTTTTAGGTACTTTTTTAATCGGTTTAGCAGTATTTTGGAGTTGTCCCTACGATTTAGTTGTTCCCCAATGGTTATTTGCTACGGGATTATTATGTGTAGGGCTTTCGATTGGAGCTAAGTTTGATATCAAAACTGCAAATAAGCTTTTGAAAGCGGTATTAATCGAAATCGTTTTAGTAATTTCGCTGATTATTTTATGTCTTGGTGTGGGTTACGAGTTTCATGCATTTACCCATGTTGACACTATTACTTCTTTATTAGGATTTACTCCAGGGGGATTAGAAGCGATGGTTGCTACGGTAATGCAGTTAGGTGGTGATACGGGTTTAGTATTAGCAATGCAGTTAACGCGAATGTTGATCATTATAGCTTTCGGTCCTTGGTTGGTAAATTTTTTGATGAAAACTGCTAACAGCCAGGAGTGAGGAATAACTAAACAATAAGTAAGGGTTTAGATTTTACTTATTCAAAGTACTATAGCTGAGAGGATTTCCAGGAAAGTCATAAATAAGACTTCAAATTCTAAGATCCCCCTAAATCCCCCTTAAAAAAGGGGGACTTTAACCGCCTTTTTTAAGGGGGAAGCGGGGATAGCCTCAGTTTGTGGATAAAAACTATACTTTTTAAACATCTTCTAATAATAAAACTATTTAAAGTATTGTTAACCCATGTAAAAATAATTTAATTAGCTAATCAAACAAATAAAAGTATGTAAATTAAGAAAACCCAGGAGTCCAAAACTAAATTATTGTAAAATGAATAAAGTTGTTATAAATTATATTTAATGCTATTAAATAAGCTAGCGATTATTGACTCTACTTTGCGCGAAGGTGAACAATCTTGCTATGCTAACTTTTCAACTGAAGATAAAATTGAAATCGCCAGAGGGCTTGATGCTTTTGGGATAGAATATATTGAGGTTACATCTCCACGTGCTTCCCCTCAATCCAATAAAGATTGTCATACTTTAGCAAGATTAGGGTTAAATTCAAAAATCTTAACTCACATCCGCTGTAATTTAGAAGATGCCAAAAGAGCCTTAGATACAGGGGTTAATGGCATCAACATTTTTATGGCTACTTCTCCGTTATTACGGCAATTTGGTCATGGAAAAGAAATTAATCAAGTGATTGATATTGCTAGTGAAGTGATTACTTTTATTCACGAACAAAAACCTGAAATTGAACTACGTTTTTCTACAGAAGATTCTTTCCGAAGTTCCCTAGCAGATTTACTCAAAGTTTATCTTGCTATTGCAGAATTAGGAATAGTTAATCGTTTTGGAATTGCGGATAGTGTTGGTGTTGCAACACCCAGTCAAGTTTCTCAAATAGTACAGACTCTATCTCAATGTTTTTCTCAAGAAATTGAATTTCACGCTCATAACGATACTGGTTGCGCTATTGCAAATAGTTATGCAGCTTTTGAAGCGGGTGCAACCCATATTGACACAACTATATTGGGAATTGGGGAGCGAAATGGGATTACTCCTTTAGCTGGATTAATTGCACGTTTATATACTATTAATCCTGAAATTATAGGTAGAAAATACAATCTCCACAATCTTCTCAATTTACATCAAATAGTGGCGAATAAAATTGGCATCGAAATTCCCTTTAATCACTGTATAGTTGGAGAATATGCTTTTACTCATAAAGCTGGAATTCATACAAAAGCAATTTTGAATAACTCAAATACCTATGAATTAATTTCTCCTGAAGATTTTGGTATCAATCGCTCTGTATTAATCAATCATAAACTAACGGGAACTAATGCAGTTACTCATCGAGTTAATCAACTCGGACTTAACTTAAATTCAACTCAAATTCAGATAATTACTGAGAAAATTAAAGCATTAGCAGAAAGACAAAATTTGACATTAGAAACAGTAGATGAAATTTTATTTTCTTACAATCAAAATTTTCAAGATGGAGTTGCTATTAGGGAATAGGAAGTAGTTAGGATTGATGAGTCATATTATATGTGTGAGAACAATGCTTGGGGAGGGAGACTATCGTTACCGCAAATTTATAAAAAATTATCTTTTGATTCTACTCCTTCGGAAGGAACGAAATTTGCGATTGAAATTCCTATTGCTCATAAAAATTAAAGACTTGTTCGTAGTTGCGCTTTAGCGCCAATAACTGTTGGCGCTAAAGCGCAACTACGAACCTTTTTCTGAGTTTTTACTTAAGTGAATATACTTCTTAGAAGAATTAATAAATAGCTAAATCAAAATCAGACAATTTTGAATTTTGTATAAAATTGATGCTTAGTTGGGAACAATAAACTTAACTGCCATAAATCATATAGTTTTGATAATTCCCATGACAGAAAGCATCCACCAATCAACATATATAACTGCTGGAGAATGCCAACAACAGTTGGAACGCACGATGCAGTATCAAAAAATGCTTAACCGCATCCTTGGTAGAATACGCGCATCGGTAAATATTGAATCTCTTTGTGGGGACACCAGTCAAGATATTTCTTGGCTTTTAGGCATTGAAAGAGTTGCAATTTATAAATTTAACGAAGACTGGAGTGGAAGCTTTGTTGATAATTTCGGGTTTGCACGAACTCCTTGGAATGATATTCGCACTTTTGGAAAAAATTTAGTTTGGAAAGATACCCATTTACAAGAAACTAAGGGTGGAAGATATATAAAAAACGAACCTTATGCTGTAAAAGATGTCTATGCAGGGGGACATTCTCGCTGTCATCTAGAAGCACTAGAACAATTTCAGATTCGTGCTTACGCTATTTCACCTATTTTTATAGGTACGAAAATATGGGGTTTGCTGGCTGCTTACCAACATTCTCAACCCCGTCATTGGTTAGCTGATGAAGTCGAATTTTTACATCAAGCTGGCAGCTACTTAGGAATAGCCATGCAGCAGGCTGAAACCTTTGCACGGGGAGAGCAACAAACTAGAGAATTACAAAATTCTGTTGTACGTCAGCGCGCTCTGATGGAAGTAGTAGGTAATATCCGCTCATCCCTGAATACTCAATTTATCTTTGATACCACCTGTAAAGAACTTTGCAATCTCTTAAATTTGGAAAGAGCGGCGATTTACCAATTTCATGAAGACTGGAGTGGTGAATTTATCAGCCATTTTGGTACTGTGGAATCCCAATGGGAAACTACCAATCCTTTCGGTAAGAATTTAGTTTGGCAAGATACTCATTTACAAGAAACTAAAGGTGGGCGTTACCGTAACAATGAAAGTTTTGCGGTTAATGATATTTACGAAGCGGGGCATACGCGCTGTCATCTAGATATTTTAGAACAATTTAAAATTCGGGCTTATGCTTTAGTACCAATTTTTATCGGTCCAAAATTATGGGGTTTGTTGGCTGCTTATCAACATTCTTCACCGCGCCAATGGCTTGATTATGAAGTAGAATTTTTGTCTCAAGTAGGCGGGCAGTTTGGGGTTGCAATTCAACAAGCGGAATTTTTACAGCAGTCAAAACAACAGGCTATCGCTTTAGAAAAATCCATTGCACGACAGCGAACTTTAACGGATGTCGTCACAAAAATTCGTTCTTTTTCTAATACCGATTTGATTCTAGAAACTACCTGTCAGGAAGTTTGTAAACTGCTACAAGTGGAAAGAGTTGGTGTTTACCGGTTTAATGCTGATTGGAGTGGCGAATTTGTCAGCAATTTTGGTATTCCAGAAGTTAGTTGGGCTAATGTTAATCCTTTTGGTAAAGATTTGTATTGGCAAGATACTCATTTACAAGAAACTAAAGGTGGTAGGTATCGTCACAATGAAAGTTTTGCGGTTGACGATATTTATCAAGCTGGGCATGTACGCTGTCATTTAGATATTTTAGAGCAGTTTAAAATCCGTGCTTATGCTTTAACTCCGATTTTTGTCGGACAAAAGTTGTGGGGTTTATTAGCAGCTTATCAACATACAGCACCGCGTCAGTGGGAAAATTTGGAAGTTGAATTTTTAGCTCAAGTTGCTAATCAATTAGGGGTAGCAATTCAAAGTGCGGATTTACTTTCACAGACTCAATCTCGGGCTGACGAACAACGTCAATATGCACAGCAGCAACAGATTTTATTTGATGTAGTTGCCAAGATTCGCGAATCTCTCGATTTAGAAACCATTTTTAAAACAACCGCTCAAGAAATTAGACGCAGTATTCGAGTCGATAGAGTTGGTGTTTTTCGTTTTGATGAAAGCGATAAATATCAAAAAGGTAAATTTATTGCAGAAGATGTATTAAGTGAATTTAAACCGGCTAACGGTACTTTATTTGAAGATTATTGTTTTGGTGAAAATTACGTTCCTGAGTATATGCAAGGAAAAGTTCTCACCATTCCTAATATTTATAAAGCTGGTTACGAGCATTGCTATATCGAAAGCTTAGAGAATTTACAAATCAAAGCATATATTGTCATTCCTTTAATGGAAGGTAAGAAACTATGGGGGCTTTTGTGCATTCATCAATGCAGTCGTCCTCGTAATTGGAAAGAGGAGGAAATTAAATTTGCGACACAGGTTGCAGCCCAGTTAAGCGTGGCTTTGAAGCAAGCCAATTTATTAGGAAAAACCCGCGAACAAGCCGAACAGTTAACTCAGACTTTGAAAGACTTACAAAAGGCTCAGATTCAGATGATTCAATCTGAGAAAATGGCTTCTTTAGGTCAATTAGTTGCTGGTATTGCTCATGAAATCAATAACCCAGTCGGCTTTATTCACGGTAATTTGGAACATGCCGATCAATATACGAAAGAATTGATGAAATGCTTGAAACTTTATCAGCATAATTATCCCCAACCGGCAGCAGAAATTGAACAATATTTAAAAGAAACAGAAATAGAATTCTTGTTTGAAGATATTCCCAGCTTATTTCAGTCCATGCAGGTAGGAACTAATAGAATCCGCGAGATTGTTTTATCTTTACGTAATTTTTCACGCCTCGATGAAGCAGAAGTCAAAGAAGTTGATATTCATGATGGTATTGATAGTACTTTAATGATTCTCCAAAATCGACTTAAACCAGAATTGAATAACGTGCAGATAAAGATTGTCAAAGATTACGAAATATTACCAAAATTAGATTGTTATCCTGGTCCGTTAAATCAAGTATTTATGAATTTGCTAACAAATGCCATAGATGCTTTAGAAGAACATAATAAACAGCGTACACTCCAAGATGTAAAAACCAATCCCAGCCTCATTAATATATCAACATCAGTTATAGAGAAAGATTGGATAACTGTTTCAATTGCAGATAACGGACCAGGTATACCGACAGAAATTCAAGACCAAATATTCAACCCATTTTTTACTACTAAACCAGTCGGAAAAGGTACTGGTTTGGGACTTTCAATTAGCTATCAAATAATTACCGAAAAGCATGGAGGTAAACTGTATTTTCATTCAACACCTGGTAGAGGAGCCGAGTTTGTTGTAGAGATTCCGGTTAAGAAGAAATAAATTGGCAATAGTTAGGAGAAAGGAGTTAGAAGTTACATTTTTGATTTTCTACTTCCTCTCCCCTTCTTCCCCCTAACGATTTGCTGATTACTTCTGGGTAAGAACGGCTACAGGTAAGCCAAGCTCCTCTGGAGTGCTGGGTTGTCCGTCTTGGATAAAATCAAAACCTTCTTTCACCGCAGGACCATGAAAGAATAAAGTCCATGCTTCCTGACCATCTTTTATCCATATACAGTGATATTGTTTTGCTGTACGAAAGATGATTGAACCCGGCCCGTGCCATTTTACTTCTTTTTCTGTTTTTTCCCAATAGCCTCCTTTCAAAATAATGCTGACATTAAACCAAGGATGATTATGGAGTACACCTTTGTACCATTCTGGACGATCCATAATTTGGTTTACAGTCATGTTAAACCGAGAATTGGGAGAAAATAAGACAAAGTGAGTGTGCTGACGAGCTTCTTTTTTATCATTACCATTGTATGCTGTGAAACGGAGGCAAGACTTTAAATACTTTTTGAACCATGCTTTTAGCATTGCGTTAACTCCATGCAACAATTTAGAACTTTACGATCAATATACTTTGCTGTTATTTTAAGCAATGTATACAGCCCAGATATCTAGAATTCAGCTAATTTTATAAAATTATATTTGTTAGCTCATAATTTTGCAGTTAATTCTTTGACTTTATATACCCAGCCTTGAAGCCCAGAGACGACTACAATAACTTTTTTGCTCATAATTGACTGCGTTTTCTGAGAATAAATTTAATTATTTATAGTTTAACTTTAAGCTTTAACTTGGTGGCAAGATAACTACATTACCAAAAATATTAAGTTTATTGTATGCTTTTGCTTTATTTTTTAGCCTTATTAATATTTGAATAAAAATTTGATAACTGATGATTTATCTTTCAAAATTTATAAAAATCCGCTCTCAATCCTCCATCATCACCGGCTTACTCAAATAATCATAGAAAATGTGAGAAGCTGGAAACTCCCACATTCTATGTGGGAGAGGAAAGCGATAACGGTACTTTTAAGTGAAGCTCGCCGGAAGAGGATTCTTCCGGCAGACTTCACGTACCGTACCGCATTTCCAGTGGGTGTTAACCCGCACAAATGGTAAAGTTA
>JBCBPQ010000171.1:0-15613 GCA_039820645.1 Cyanobacteria bacterium J06633_8
ATAGAACATTCTGTTAATTGTTCGATGGCTCCTTGTTCAACTTTGCAGTCAGCATCAATTATTATTACTACATCGGGTGGTTCTGCTTCCATATACTGCAAACCGTAATCTAAAGCATATCCTTTACCTTTATTGGTTGAATGGAAACGTTCAATTACCGTGGCACCAACTGAGCTAGCTATTTCGGCTGTTTTATCGCTGCAATTATCGGCAACTACAACTACGTCGTCTTGTTTTTTCAAGACTGGGATAATTGTTTTTAAAGTCGATGCGATAGAAATCTCTTCATTATGTGCCGGTATCAAGACTGTAATTTTTGTATCCTGCCATTTTCCTTTATAGACAGGAAAATTCTTGGATATTACAGCAGTCAAACATTCAAGCAGAAAAAATAAACAGACAATAAATGTAATTGATGTCAGAGAAATTAGAATAAATTTAATAGCATATAGAGCTATAAGTTTGAAAGTTAATTCGTACATTCCTTCCTTATAATTGATGAATTAGTGAATATTTAGTTCCCAGGTAAAAGTATTTAAGAATACGTAATATAAAGTAGATGCACTAACAAAAAACAAATAAACACAGAAAGTAGATAGTTTTTTGCCATCTATAAAATTATTGAGCCCCAGACAATTCTTTTGTTAAAATTTTAGCTGGTATTCCTACTGCTGTTGAACTTGATGGAATGTCTCTCAAAACCACAGCATTTGCACCAATATTTGCTCGATCTCCAATAGAAATATTACCGAAAATTTTGGCTCCAGCCCCTACATTTACTTGTTTACCTAATTGAGGAGCTTCTAAAGGAAACTCTAAATACCGGTTTCCTAAAGTTACTCCTTGGCGAATAATGCTATCATCGCCGATGCTAGAATATCCATGAATTACAATTGCTCCCTGATGTTCGATAATTACTCTTCTTCCTAGCTTGACGGTACAAGGCAACTCGATACCATAAGTGTTACGAATTTTACGATAAAAAAAGTTGTACAAAATGCTAAGAGGTGCCCGAAGGGGTTTGGATTTAATTTTCATTCTCCAAACTCCAAAACGATGAATGGCTACAGCTCTAAATCCTGGTTTAGTCCAATCACAACCGTGAGCAATCCAGTCTTCTCGAATCTGTTGCCATAAACTCAAATTTAACTCTACTTTGTCACCCATTCTTTATTATCAACCTCTGTTTGAGTTTCGTTTGTACTTTTTGAACCTCGCGGCTCGGAGTAGTAGAAGTAGCTTTCAGGCTCCTGCTTAACGTTGACTGCATTGGCTACGATTCCTAAAACTTTAGCTTCGGAGCGTTCTAATAAAGACTTGGCAGCAGTAGCACTTGCCGAATCTACAACCCGTGGGCGAGCTACCAGTAATACGCCATCTACCATCTTTCCGAGAATTGCTGCATCAGGTGTTCCAGCCAAAGGAGGAGTATCAAAGATGATATAGTCATAACTTGGCAATAATTGTTGAATTAAGGAATCCATTCCAGCAGAATCAATTAAAGCCGATGGGTTGGGGGGTTGAACACCGGCAGTTAATACTGACAAATTGTTAGTAACTTGATGATGGCATCGGTAAAGTTCATCTTGTCCAACAATCACATTACTTAAACCACCAGAATTTATCAAACCCCATAAATGATGCTGCATCGGCTGACGCATATCTGCATCAACTAGTAAAACTCTTTGTCCGCCTTGAGCAAGGATAGCAGCTAAGTTGGCACTTACTTCCGATTTACCTTCACCAACTACCGAACTTGTGACTGCAATTGTGCGTACTTCTTTGTGGCTAATAAATTTGAGATTTGCCTGAAGCATCTGATAGGCTTCATGAATCATCGTGCGAGGAGAAGAAGCAACAATAATTCTGGGTGAGATAGTATCAACAACTGAGTTTGAATCGGTTGATTTACTATCAGGTTCAAATTTAGGAATTAGCCCAACTAAAGTGTAATTGAAAAATGTTTCAATTTCCTTAACAGTTTTCAGCGATCTATCAATTAAATCTACAGTAAATGCAGCAGCAATACCAAATAACAAGCCGACAAATACGCCTCCTCCCGCTAATAAAAGCGTCATTTTGGAAAGACTTGGTTTCTTGGGAACCCGTGCTTTTTGGATAACTCTGGAATTACCAATTGTTTGCTTTTCTGCTAATTCAATTTCTTGTAATCTAGTGATTAAATTTTCATAATCAGTTTGTGCTACGGACAATCTCCGCTCTAATTCTGTCTGCTGTTTTTCCAAATTGGGAAGAATCGCTAATTTTCGCTGATAATTCTCGCGAATATTATTTAAAGTTTGCAGCCTGGTTTGTACGCCGTCTTTTTGAGTTTGTATCTGAACTAGTTGATTAACTAAAGATTGTTTAATTTCTCCAATTTGCAAGCGATTGTTAGGAATATTCTGCCGTGTTCCCGATGCTTCCTGCTTTCGCTGCTGCAATAATGATTGGAGAAGAGCTTCTTGATTTTTTAATTTTCTAATTAATGGATGTGCTGAGGTATAGTTTGCTCTTTCTGACGCTAATTGAGTTTGCACTTTTTGCAACTCGCCCAAAACTTCTTGTACCCCAGATATCTGGTTTAAAGAAGTAATTTCAACAGCTTGATTTGTCGAAAAATCTAATTTGCTGGCAAGTTGCGATTCTTGAGCAGTTAATTCTGCTAGTGATGCTCTTGCTGCATTGATTTGTTCATCCAAGGTGCTAATATTTTGAATTGCAGCAGTAGCTTCTTCCGGAAGCTGTATAACCTGGTTCTTATTTTTAAACTCAAGTAAAGCTTGTGTTGCTTGCTCTAATTCTATTTTTGATGACGGAACTTGTTTCTTGAGAAATTCCCCAGCAGCAACAACTTGAGCGCGATTTGACTCAATATTGTTATCAACATAAGACTTCATTACTTGATTCACGATTGCGGCTGCTAATCGAGGTTTGTCTGAGGTATAAGAAACGTTTATTACATCCGTTCCTACAAGTGGTTCAATTGTTAAGTCTAGTGCTTCTGGCTCTAAAGGTTTACCATCGTCATCCTTCAGGTTTAAAGTATTAATGACTTCTTGTAAAATTGGCTCAGATTGAACTATTACAGCTTGGGTATCTAAAGGATTACCTTCGCGCATTAAAGATTCTAAATCCCCGATTTTTTCTCCTGCCTTTGTCAGCGATGAAATTCTGTCGGATTTAAACAGTAGTAATCCAGTCGCTTGATATTCAGGTTTTTGTCGTAAGATTAAAAACCACGATAAACCAATTGAACCTAACATCGCCGCTACTAAAAATAACCAGCGGCGTTTCAGAATGAGCCAATATTGCTGAATATCTATTTCTTGAGTATTGTTTTTCTGTTTCATTTTGATTTTGGTGGTTGCTTATATTCAGATTCGAGACTGAGATTAGAATGTTAACTATACAAAATACAATCAAACTTTGTTTTTTAAGGTAACCTATTATACGTAATTGTTTTTACAGAGCCTAAAATACTGAGAATTTGAACTCGATTATACAAAACGGCTTATTTCTCTTTGGATGACATCTATAAACCGGCGTTGTTCCATGGACAGGAATGAGTTTCATGGAAACTAAGCCTGCTTGAGAGGAAATTTTCTTTCTTCGTGGCAAGTGTAAAGCGTTCTCGGAACTCTATCTTCTCGCTATTTTTGTGTTTTGATTCAACATGATTTGTAAACATATTTCTGAGTTTAGATTATAAATTGTCATTTGTAATTGTTTTTTTATTTAGAGAAGGGTAATTAATACCCACCTCTAAATTTAACTATCAACTATCAACTATCAACTATCAACTATCAACTATCAACTATCAACTATCAACTATCAACTATCAACTATTAATAAGCGCCACTCTTTTGTAATACAACCCTTACAGTTGAAAGCAAAATTTTCATATCTAGCCACAGCGACCAGTTTTCGATATAATTCATATCTAATTGCACTCCTTCTTCAAAGTTTTCGATATCCGAACGACCGGAAACTTGCCACAATCCGGTAATACCTGGTAAAACTTCTTGACGAATAAAATGCTTTTTCTCGAACTTATCTACATCTCTGGTAGGTAAAGGGCGAGGACCAACTAAACTCATTTCTCCAAGTAAAACATTAAAGATTTGAGGTAGTTCATCTAAACTGTAAGCCCGTAAAAATTTACCAATTTTAGTAACGCGGGGGTCATTTTTCATTTTAAAAAGAACCCCATCTTTAATTTCGTTTTTAGCCTCTAAAGATGCTTGTAATTTTTCTGCATTACTTACCATGGTGCGGAATTTCCAAATGTGGAAATATTTTCCATGTAAACCAACTCGCTTCTGCTTAAAAAATACAGAACCTGGAGAATCTAGCTTAATAGCAATGGCGATGGCTATCATTATTGGAGATAAAAAAAGTAGCAGCACGGAAGCGCAAACCAGATCAAAACATCGCTTCAGCCAAAAATCGCTACCTGCAATAATCGGCGCTGGAATCGTCATGCAGGGAACTTGTCCAACCATTGTCATTTGTGATTTTGGATGGCTAACTTCTCCTACATTAGGCAATATTCTCAAAATTACCCCGGCAGTTTGAAAATTCCAGCAAACATACAGCCTATTTTTGATTGAATTCCAACTGACAAAAGTTTCTTCTATTCCCTCTTGGCGCAGGTAATTAAAAGTTGCTTCCCGATTGCTCAAATCCAGACAGCTAGCATTAGCACTACCGACTACTTTATAGCAATCTTGTTGTTGAAGAATTCTGTTGTAGGTTTCTTTTTCCGTTGTTTCAGCAATCAAAAATGCTGAATGACGGATGACTCCTTGATGGCGAAGAAATTTAGTAGATATATCAAAAAGAAGCCTACCGGTACATACAAATATGACCGAAAATAACCAAAATAGTGCAAAACTTGAACGAGATACATAGCTATTTGGTTCATAGAAAAAAGCAATAATCAACAAAAAAATATTTGATGAGGATACTGCATTTATCAAGCTTAAATAATTACGACGATGGAACCCCGAATTATATAGCCCCTTGTTGGCAATCGCACCGATTCCAATCAGCAAAATGAGAAATATAAAATATTGATTTTGCGTCCAAGGAGAATCTACAAAGGTTCCAGAAACTAATGCTAAATTCCAAGCTAAAGTCAGAGCAATAATATCAAAAGAAATTAAGGTTGCAACTCGCAGCAATCTAATGAATAGTCCTCTTTGGAGCCTAGTACCTCTAGCAGATCTCAAATCTAATTTATAGCTATTAACAGGTAAAGTTCTGAATTCCACAATATCTATCACCTTGATATATCGTTAACTTGGTAGAAAAAAAAATCTGAACTTCTAGAAAATTAAAATATCTTGTAAGTACTTAATGACAGTCAGTAGAGAACACTAAACTAGTTATCAACTTTAATTAAGTACCGTACATTTCCGAAATCTATATGTTGCCAACTGTAATAATAGTTGTCGCAAATATATAATTATAAAAACTATCCAAAAAACACATATTTTTAGGTATAGTCAGCATCGGGCATTAATCATTCCAAACGTATAATTAATGACATTTTAGCAATGCAATCTATTACTGTATTGATTTTTAACTTATAAAAAATAATTTTTATAAGCTTTAACTCATCGATTTTTATCATTCAAACACCCTATTTTCACCCTAAATAATTAAGTTACGTAAATACTATTAATACTGGTTGTTTAATCATTAATAGTACATACTTTTACTCGTTTCCCTGACACTAACTTTTATGTATCAAAAAAATCAAAGCTCCTTAGAGTATTAAGTAGATTCAATTCATATCTCAATCGAGTTACATAAATAGCTAGATAATTACAAAGAATCCAATGGAATTCAGAAACACTGCGATAGGTTTTAAGAAATTTATGCCTACAAAACTTTAAAAAAAGAGTTTGCCTATATGAATGGAAAAACCATTCTAGAATGCCAAAATATATCCTTTTGAACAATTACACCGCTATCAGAATATCTTTGATTTCAATCAAATACCGGTTGTTCACAGAGGATTATTATATTCAAATAAATTCGTAGCCTGCCGGTTACATTATTTCAACATATAGGAAATTAATAGCTTGAATGATTTTAAATCATTACTTTTTCTCAACTCTTACTACAAAATACTTGTGAGTCGATTGCATACTAATCACCGAAAGTGCTGCACCCTGGAAATATTTTTATCGCCAGCAAACACATACGTAATACGGCTTTAAGTTTGTTGTTACAGCAGCAGTAATTTGATACTTTAAACGCAGTGTATTCTCACCAAGTCAATGAGTATCATTTCTTACTGAACTTACTATGGGAATAGTAACACCAGCTGTATCGTTTTACAACATATTTCTCTTTCTTTATAAAATCTTTATATAGCTCAAGTTTTCTTGATAGGTTGATGACGAACTAAAAAAAAATCTTGCTCTTACTTTTTATATTTTTTTGCTCAATTTAAATAAATAATCTAATTTTGCCTGAGAAAAAAAATAAGAGCAAATATTAGAAAAAATAATTTTCAAAATAACAATATCAATTTTGAAAATAATAAAACATCATTAAAATTGTATTCTTATTGAGATTAAACATATTGTTTTATATTATAAAGCAAAAAGTAGATATAACAATTATTATCAAAAAATGCAGAAATAAATGATTAAATATATTGAAATATTATCTCTTAAAAAAATAAGTTATGAATGTAATTTTTATTACTATTGTGTTGAATCATAATGTATTACATCAGGTTTGATAAGTTTTAGACATCCTCTAGAGTATTTAGATTGTGTAAAATTTATTACCACGAAAGAATAAAGTATTCTTGCATTAAAAAAAAATTATAAAATTCTCTGTAGCTCGATGATGATGATGAGATATTTTTGTAATCTTCTTGAATAATTGGGCTATTGCTTTGGGGCAATGCTTTCATTCTATATTTGTAGTCTATATATATAAGTATATATACATGTAAGGATATTACCAAGTACATTGTTTCTATCCTAAAATATGTAAAATCGATGAAAACTGAAACATCCCCTTTTGGATTGTTGAGATTTTACTTTTATGTACCTATTGCAAAAATAGCTAAGGAATCATTCATTATCCTTATTTATTGGCTATTCCCCGATTTGTACTGTCAAATCTAGTTATTTGCAATTATTAAAGGCTGCGGAAGCATTACACCGTGAAAAAATAGGATGAAATTATGAACACAAAGCCTGACATTACTTTTGTTTGTTGCGTTGAATCTGGTTCTCTAGAAATACAAACAATACGGATGATAGAAAGTTTACGTCGTTGGGGAGGAAAGTTTGCTGATGCTCCTGTGTATGTAGTGACTCCTCGTTTCAGTCCATCGATTGATAGAAAGACACGTTTAGCATTTGACAAATTTAAAGTGGAGCATCTCTGTTTTCAGAGCAAAAATAAGTATTCTTGGTACAAGTTCTTAAATAAGCCTTTAGCTTTAGCTGCTGTAGAAAAAAGAGTTAACACTGAATTTATTGGTTGGTTAGATAGCGATGTCTTGGTTGTGGATGAACCACAGAACTTTAACCTAAATGAAAGTGAAAGTTTTATTGCTTGTGCTTCAGATAAATATGGTGCCACTACTGGAGAAGGAGATGTCAACGAACCTTATTGGAAAGAAATTTGTCAATGTTTAGGGCTTGACATAGAAGATTTACCTTGGACTCAAACAGAATTAGAAAAAGAACGTATCCGATTGTATTGGAATGGTGGTATATTCGTTTATCGCCGCTCAACTAACTTTGGCGAAAAATATTTAAATACTGTTATACAAGTGCTTGATTCTTCTATCGCTTCTAAGGAAACGGGAATTTACTTTAACGAACAAATGTCTGTAAGCTTAACAGTAGCAAAATATAAAATTCCTTGGAGTCCATTATCTAGTTCTCATAACTTTACTTTTAATACTAATAGAACCAAAGAATCTTACAATCTTCAAGAGATGAAAGCAGCTAAGATACTTCATTATCATGGTGCAATGTCTACTGAATCTTATTGGGATACGTTCATAGATTTTCTGAGAAAAACTCATCCAACTGTAGCTGATTGGGTGGTTAAACTAGGTCCTATCCAAAAAAATGAGACTAGCTACAATTCCCGTCTATTTAGAAAACTTATAGAATATAATCGCTCGCGCAAACAGCAAGCTTATAGTAAAAGCTTGAGAGTAATCTAATCAAAAGGTTTTAGTCTAACGACTCACCGGAGAAAAATTAATGGTTTGAAAGCGAAGCGTGTCCGTGCTTGACATAGCCCCCCGAAGTTTCTTTAAGCGGGGGAACCCCGCTTTCCGTTCTTCTCTCCGGATTCATCCGTGGATGTCAATTGTCAATGGCGACGAAGTTAAAGCCCCTGAATTTTATTTATGGGGCTTTATTACGTAGCTTGCGTCGCCGTTAGGGGAGCGTCTCCGTGCTTGACATAGGCGATATTACGTTCCCGTAGCGTCTCCCGCAGGGAGATATTACGAATTATATTCACTATGACCTTTCGGGGCACACTTCGTTAACGTCAACAGGATCTCCTTTATCAAACTACAATCAACTTATGTTTATATGATTTTTAAGGCAAAGAGCTTGACAATAAATTAAGTTTAGGCATAGAGATAGGTCTATTCAGGAGTCGTCATAGATGCCCAAAAATCAGTTGGCTTTCCACAGTATTCTAGAAAGCAACGTGTATCTTGACCCAGTTCCTCAGTTGCCCAAGCTTTTATCTCCGCATTCCATTGCGGTCGAGAATTCAATTTTTTCATAAATAAATGCTTGGTCAGGAATTTTCTTGCAGACATTGGCAATAGAGAAACAGCAGTTTTATAGCCTTTGAGGTTCCGCAGACGAGACTTTGTAGGGCTTGTCACGGTCTTAGTCGCTGATGGATTAAGCTTTCTTTCTGGCAAAGCCAAAGCCACCTCCGGATCAACTCCTAGAAAAGCGTAACACTCACGCATCACTTGAGATTGATTAGCCTTTAAATCCTCTAGAAAAATTATATGGATTTGATTATCCGCAAAATATTCTCGATAGAGTCCTATCTGATGCCAGTAATTTGCTACATCAACTAGGCGATTTCTATTTTTCTTGACCGCAACATTAAAATCATAGTGAACGTCTTCACCACCATGAGATCGGAGCTCAATCCAAAAAGATTCAATCATTTCTATCGGATTGCGCACAATATATATTAGCTTCAGATTATCTGGCTTAATGTGGGCTAAGAGTCTATTCAAAGCAAGCGGAAAGTACTCTTTCATTGTGTAGTGGTTGCTATTCTCTCCAATGCATTGAACATTGCCTGCTGAAGAAAATAATCCCTCATACCATTCAATTCCTTGAGCATATATTTCATCGTCAGCAAAAAAAGCAACTTCATCAGGTACCATGTAAATATCTGGGTGAAAGCTTAAAAGAGAGGAAATTGTAGTTGAACCACATTTAGCTGCTCCAATTACAAGGTAATTAGGTTTCATAACTATTTTTTGATTGACTGGGTATATTTAAGTTCTAGTAACATATGTTACATGTTCAGTGCATTTAACATGGTATTTGAACATACAGATTCAGTAAATCGAAAAGTTTTTTTAAAAGAGCGATCGCAAAAATTTTGTACCTGAAGATACATTTTCTGCTTAACTAGGCTAAGTAACAGGTGTGGTATTGATAATCTTTTTTTAAGGGGGTTGCTGGATCTGAAAAAAGCTTAAGAAGGCTTAACCGACTAGTATTGCATTCGGATTAGTTAATTTCGATTTCTGCTCAAATCTCTTACTCTGTTGATATGATTCAACTTAACAAACAACAACTACAAATCATCTTAAATCACGCGAAAGCTGATTATCCGGAAGAATGTTGTGGTGTAATATTAGGCACTACTTCTAATGACACTAAAACCGTAGTTGAAATTGTCCCCACTGACAACGCTTGGAATTTAGAAACAGGAAATAATTTTTCAGATAGTGACTTGAATCACAGCAAAAAACGCAGATATACAATTTCACCTCAAGACATGTTTGAGATTCAGAAATCCTCTAGAGAGAGAAAATTAAACATAATAGGCATTTTTCATTCCCATCCCGATTATCGGGCCATACCTTCAGAATTTGATCGTAAATACGCTTGGCAAGAATATTCATATATCATCGTTTCCGTACAAAAAGGTCAACCAAGTGACGTTTTTAGTTGGGTACTTGATGATAATTCCCAGTTTCAGCAGGAAGAAATTAGAGTTGAGGAGAGGGGGTAGAGGGCAAGCGGGGGGAGCGGGGGGAGAGAGGGAGAGAGGGAGGGAGAGAGAGAGGGAGGGAGAGAGGGAGGGAGAGAGGGAGTGAGTGAGGGAAAATTTTTTACAAGAAATCTTACAGCGTAACGGGAGTAATTCCTGCCTAATTCTAATTATTCATAGCAATTCCCAATGCCCCATCCCCAATCCCCAATTACCAATTCCCAATGCCCAATGCCCCAATTACCAATTCCCAAGAAATGCATTACGAATTACAAATTACGAATTACAAATTAACCCATTATTCGGTAGGATAAAAAGTCTGCTCCTCCAAGTCCCAATTTGTTATGCTCAATCCCAACTTGGATGAAATCCAACTGACGAAGGACGATTACGAACGCTATTCCCGCCACCTGATTTTACCTGAAGTTGGGTTAGAGGGACAAAAGCGTTTGAAGGCTGCTGCTGTTTTATGTATTGGTACTGGTGGACTGGGTTCGCCTTTACTATTATATTTAGCTGCTGCAGGTATCGGACGTATCGGTATTGTTGATTTCGATGTTGTCGATCATTCTAATTTGCAGCGTCAGGTGATTCACGGTACTTCTTGGGTAGGTAAACCCAAGATTGAATCTGCAAAAAACCGGATTCACGAAATTAACCCCAATTGTCAGGTTGATTTGTACGAAACTCGCATTAGTAGCGAAAATGCTCTCGATATTCTCAAGCCTTATGACGTTGTGGTAGATGGTACCGATAATTTCCCGACTCGGTATTTAGTAAACGATGCTTGCGTGTTATTAGATAAACCCAACGTTTACGGTTCAATTTTCCGTTTTGAGGGACAAGCCACGGTATTTAACTACGAAGGTGGTCCTAACTATCGCGATTTATACCCCGAGCCGCCACCGCCGGGAATGGTTCCTTCCTGCGCTGAGGGTGGGGTTTTGGGAGTTTTATGTGGAATTATTGGCACTATTCAAGCAACCGAAACGGTAAAAATTATTATCGGTCAAGGTAACACCCTCAGCGGACGCTTGATGTTATACAATGCCCTTGATATGAGTTTCCGGGAATTGAAATTACGTCCCAATCCCGTGCGTCCGGTTATCGAAAAACTGATAGACTACGAACAGTTCTGCGGTATTCCCCAAGCAAAAGCACAAGAGGCGCAACAGCAAATGGATATTTCAGAGATGTCTGTCGGGGATTTGAAAGATTTGATTGATAGTGGTGCAAAGGATTTTGTACTGTTAGATGTTCGCAATCCCCACGAATACGAAATTGCAAAAATTCCCGGTTCTGTTTTAATTCCTTTAGGGGAAATCGAAAATGGTTCTGGTGTTGAGAAAGTTAAAGAAATGCTTAACGGTCATCGTCTCATAGCTCATTGTAAAATGGGCGGACGTTCTGCGAAAGCTTTAGGAATTCTTAAACAAGCTGGAATTGAAGGTACCAATGTCAAAGGTGGTATCACAGCTTGGAGTCAGGAAGTAGATTCCTCGGTTCCAACTTATTAAGTTGTTAGTTGTTGGTAGTTAGTAGTTAGTAGTAAATAAAGAACTAACCACTAACCACTAACAATTAAGCACTAACTTATATTCCAACTCATTAAAAAAAGACAATATATAGGCGCACCTATTCCCATTATATTTTTTACAATATCAGATACGATATTTGTAGGGTGCTGTGACGGCTAAAATAAATTATCGAGCATAATCAAATAATTTAGATAATGCCGTCACGCACCATCTTCCTCGAATTGCAGCGTGACGGTAAATTCAAGTTTTTTTGTTATCTTAATAGATTTTCCTAACCGTCACAGCAACGGCTGTTTCGTGGGAAAATAATCTACACCGCCAACAGCATCCCCTATAAAAAAATGGTTAAATTATGATTTTTGTTTAAATACAAATTCATTTAATCAACCTTGGGGGGTTGAATTCCCCTGCTTCTATAAGCAGTGCGTTTTGCGTCGGTAAAATCCCCGTTGCAAAACCTAATTCTAAACTCGGGCATTCTAAATTCTACATTCTTTTAACTTTAATATTTTGTAATCAATCATCATAACTAAAATTCAAAGCTACAAAATCATTAGAATTAAGAGCTTGACATAACACTTCTTTTCTTCGGGAACGTTCATCTCTAACACACCTTACCTGACGTTTAAAAGCTTGTAAATTATTTTTATATCTACCGGGATCTATGCGAAGTCGTCTGCGAAATTGTCCCCAAGTGACATCAAGAATTTTATCGCCGCAAGCCATTTCAACTTCCCCACGCTCAATATCGATATCACCGAAATCGACTTCAACTTCAGCATCTTCGATTTCAAGAATAGTGCAAGCTTCCATCGTGGTGCGATTTCCGCAAGCAGATAAAGTTGCGATCGCGCTAAGTGTAAAACCGGTTGTACAGATGATTGATAATATTTTCATTTTTTAATTAGAATTAAAACTTAATTATGGATAACGTAATCATAGTCATTGCGACTTAAGGAAGCAATCCCAAAATACTTAAGATAATTAACGAGCTTATAAGTTTTGTTTAAATATTATTATTTTCAAACCACCGTCGAATCAATTCAACTTGAAAACAATAACCATTTTCTAGTTCTTCAATTAATTCTCGCTGTAATAGTAACCTCATCGCATTAGAATAATCTGTATTCTGAAACTCTAACGCAATAGTTTTTTCATTAACTACTGCTTCCTCTCCCTTAGCTGCGATAAACCGAAGAATTTCTAAACCCGTTGCATCAACTTGATTATTTTGAATATCGGCGAAGAAGAAACTACCGGTACTTAAAGCTTCTGGAATTGCAAACTACCCAGGATTAAATTGGCATGTTGTTCGGGTGCGTGGGTGTAGATTTTTGAGTAGTCGGGTTGGGTTGTCATGATGATGACATTGTTTTTGTATAAGATTAATATTAATTCTCGTTTTGCTTCATAATCCGCCTTGGAATAAATTCCCAGGCTCAAAAACAAAGTCTGATAAATCAGACTGGGTATAGTTTTGAGGCGATTATAGTGCGTTTTAACGTACTTTGTATATGAGCCTTGAAATTGATTTCTCTGCGAGAAAGCCTGCGGCTTACAAGGCGGTTTGATATGCTAATCGAAAATACTGTAGTTAATTTAATAGGATTTACGCACTAATAATGGGAATAAGGGTGTTCCAGATATTTTCGATCCCCCCAACCCCCCTTTGCAAAGGGGAGCTATTTGCTGGTTCCCAGGCTCAGGCTGGGAACTAGGGTTTGAGGCTCTGCCTCCAATTATTTATCCAACAAATGCATAAACGTGTAAATTTCTGGATGTGGCAACCAATCGGATTTTTGCTGCTTTCGTAATTCTTCTTTGGCTGTAACGGTAATATTTTTGAGATAATGCAGCAGTGATGTTTTACCTATTCGTCGCTTTCCGATAATCGCGGCGTTTTGCAAGGGATGGCGTTTGAGTATCTGAAATAAGCGCTTGAGTTCTCTTTGTCTTCCAAAAAATCTGCTCGGATGCTTGATGGAGGAACCTATTATGAAGGGTGAGGTTTCCTCTATGGGTGGGTTGGTATTCTGCGGTAAAGTTTCTTTTGCTGATACTTCTTGCCAGTTTAAACCTAGTTTTTCGCAAATTTCAACGAAATTCTCAAAATCAACCGGCTTCCCAGAGAAGAAGTTTTTCACGGTAGATAATGATGGCGTTACATGCTCAGCAAATTTTGACTTATTGGGATAGCCGTTACGCTGCAATGCAGAATTTATTTTTGGCAGATATTCAGGAGATATTTTTTGCGATCGCGCCATTCTTTTCAAGCGAAAAACTGTAAAACTGTTTAGATTTTACCTATTTTTACTCCCAGCACAAATAATTCACCCCTTGAAGCATAGCACTTACGCAACTGGCACATTTTTCTTGTAGGGGCACGTGACACTTTGACTCACTTTGAACGTAGTTTAATGGCTATTCAGTGTCACGCACCAACCGAGTGTTATGACACTTGCGGCCATTTCTGAAGCAGTCAAAAATAATTGATTCAATAATGACGGGAAATATTTTGTTCACCTAAATATCAACTAAAAGTCATCCGTAACTCAACTACTGCTCAACCGATATCTCAACCAGCGTCCGATTTTAATCGAATTATCAGATTAATTTTACGCACAATACAAATGAAAAACCCAAATAAAATCGCAAAACAAAACAAACAATCCAACAGTATCTATCAACAACCTCTTCGTCAAGGGCGTGCAATTTTCAATTTAAAATTCAACTTACTGAAGTTAAGCATCATAACTACTTTCGCGAGTGTCTTATTAATATATTCCGGGAAGGTGCCAGCAGAAAAAGTTGAAGCTGCACAAGGAATTATCTGTAGAATGGTTTTACTAACTTTTAAAGTTACTAAACACATATCTTCCACCATTCTCAACAAGCACAAAGAAACCGGGTTTCTCCGAACTGAAAGCATAATTATTTCATTAAGTGATTTGCAAGAAACCCGGTTTCTCGTCCACGTGCAAGATATGAATAAAGATGCCAACGAAAATTTTGATGACGAAAATAAGGATGAATAATTAGCTAATTGGTGCGTGACGGTAAATTCAAATAATTTCGTTACACCTAAAAATTATCGTAACCGTCACGTGCCCCTACCCCATGGTTCATTTTTTCGGTAAATTCTGGGAGACGTAGCAGTGCGCCCCGTCTCTACATCATTTTTTCATATATGGCGATCGCATGAGGAATCTTCCTCGGTGTATCTATCAACGACTTCCCATCTACAATAATCCCGGTACTCCCACCACCATCTAACATTGCACTGGTATTTGCACCAAAACACTTTAATGCATTTTGAGCATCTACTTGACGTGCATAATTACTCGAATAAAATATAACTGTCTCATTTAAATTATCGCCGTTGTCGTCTCTGACTCCTACAAAAGTTCTAGGTAAGTACTTTGTTGCGGCTTTATTCGCATTTGCATCAAGTGCCCCCACAACTTCCGGAAAACGCCGAAACCATTCTGTAGAATAAGCTTGGATGCTGGCGTTACCAGTTTGAGGGTTGAACGAAAATGTGCGAATTTCTCCCGGATATTCATTGGCGATACCGTAACCGTAAGTGACGATATTACCACGGGCTTTTAAACCAAAAGCTATTCCTGTAGGATTCTGTTTGGTAGAAAAAAATGTACCATTGATGACAACTTTTGCTTTTCTAGTTGAAGTATTCTTACTAATAGCATCTTGCCAAAACTGAGAAAGTGTTTTTTTACTTACTTTGCTTGCAGGAAGTCTAAATACAGTACCAGTAAAATTTTCTATTTGCGCTTTCGTAGTTTGAATCACAGTTATAA
>JBCBPQ010000172.1:0-15598 GCA_039820645.1 Cyanobacteria bacterium J06633_8
GTTGTTAGTTGTTAGTTGTTAGTGGTTAGTGGTTAGTGGTTAGTGGTTAGTTGTTAGTGTTTAGTTGTTAGTGGTTAGAGGTTAGTGGTTAGTGGTTAGTGGTTAGTGGTTAGTGGTTATAACCTTTTACCTTTGACCTCTAACCTTTTATCGTAGGGTGTGTAACGGCTTGAATAACTATTAATAAAAACTTGTTAATTTGAAAATGCCGTTACGCACCATTAACTTACCGCAAAAACGAAATATTTCTCATTGCTTCTTCCCTCTGCGCTCTCCGCGCTCTAGAAGGGTTTTTTCCTTCAATAATCTTCTGTAAAAATGAGTAACATCAAATCCGTTTGTATCGGAATTATATATTTTTAACGCAAAGTAACGCGGAGGTAGGCGCGGAGGAGCGCAGAGTTTTTTTCTACCATATTTTAATAATTCTGATGTCATGGGAAAAGATATAAAATACAAACATAAACCCTATTAAAATGTCTTTAAAAAAGTATAAAAAACAGCAATGCACAAAGTTCATCTACAAGAAGCGCAAACCCAGATTGCGGAATTAATAGAAGAAGCTGCAAACGGAAAAGAAGTGATTATATTCCGTAATGATGGAACATCATTTCAAATTATCCCAATTAAAGCAGAAAAACCATACCCTAAATTTGGTAGCGCCAAAGGTTTAATTGAAATGTCAGATGATTTTGATGAGCCATTAGAAGATTTTAAGGAATATAGCCCATGAAATTGCTTCTTGATACTCGTTAAAATCATAAATAACCATTAAAAGCATAAACAAATGACTACAATATCAACCAACCCCAAAACATCACCAAAATTAAATTACGACGTACTGATTGAACAAGTAGATGGTAACTTCATAGCAACAGCTTTATTGTTACCAGGTTGTCAAGCAACTGGTGCGACTAAAGAAGAAGCATTAAAAAACTTAAGTCAACTTCTCACCCAGCGTTTGGCTAATGCTGAAATCGTTTCTTTAGAAATTGAACCACCGAAAAAAGAACATCCTTGGATGAAATTTGCTGGGATGTTTAAAGATGACCCGCAATTTGATGAGATGATGGAATATATCGAACAAGAACGTCGTGAAGATTACGAGCGAATGGAAGAATATTATCGTCAATTAGATGCTGAGAATGAGGAAAAGTAACGAATGTGGATATTAGATACAGACCACATATCATTTTTTCAACGTCAGCATCCACTAGTCACGCAGCGTGTTAATGCTGTTAATGCTGAAGATATTGCTACTACGATTATTACAGTAGAAGAACAATTGCGTGGACGACTTAACATTATTAGACGTGCTTCCTCTCCAGAAGAATTAGTATCGGCTTATGCGAAATTAGAAGCTACTTTAAGATTCTTCAAAAGTATTAATAAACTGTATTTCAATCAAAATGCAAGTGTTTTTTATCAAAATTTATTGAATCAAAAAATCCGTATTGGAACAAAAGATTTAAGAATTGCTGCAATTACCCTTTCAGTAGACGGTATTTTAGTAACGCGCAATCGACGAGATTTTATAAAAGTTCCTGGATTGAGATTGGAAGATTGGACAGTTAATTAGTTTTTGAGAAACTTTTGGCGGAAGCGAAGAAAGAAATATTCTTCCAAAACAAGATACTTAAACCATCCGGAATAATACCCAAAAATTTGTATTCATCTAGCGTTGTAGTTAAATTTACGGTTGCAATCCAATCAAAACTACATCTCAGATACTCCAATTATTTTGTATTATTTCTTAGCTATGGTTAAATATCAGGGCTTATTTAAACAACCTTTTATTCTTTTTCCTATTACGTTTCTGCTTGTATTTTTTCTCTCGTTTCCTTGGGTAAATGCTCAACAACCGCCGAAGCTAAAGCCGCAAAAGTGGCAGATTAATGGTATTGTGGCTGCTTTGGATGATGATTATGATGAAGTGAAGGGATATGCTTTGAGGGAATTAGCTCAAAATCAAGCTCAAGATTTGAAAGCTGTACTAAAACAATCAGAGGATGTTGCTAAAAAAGCTGCCAAACTTTTTAAAGATAAATCCCTTGACTTAGAAGTTCGTAGTAGTGCTGCATTCGCTTTGGGAAATTTGGGAGATGCTGCTAAACCTTACGTTAAGGATATCGTTAATATTCTCAAGGATAAATCTAATGATTCAGAAATTCGTTTTATGGGAGCATACGCTTTGGTGAATATGGGGGATATTGCTCAACCCTATATCAAAGAAATATTCGACTTAATTAAAGATAAATCAGTTGAAGCAAATATTCGTAGTAGTGCAGCAGAAGCTTTGAGCAAGATGGGGGATGCAAATAAACCATATCTTCAAGACATCATCGACTTAATTGAAGATAAATCTGTTGACTTAAATATTCGTATTGCAGCAGTATTGCCTTTGAGCAATATGGGTGATATTGCTAAACCTTACATTAAAGAAATCGTCGATATTCTCAAAGATGAATCTGTTAATTCAGATGCTCGTTCTGCTGCTGCATTGGCATTAAGTAACATGGGAGATGCTGCTAAACCTTATATCAACGAAATATTCGATTTAATCAAAGATAAATCCGTTGACTCAATGACTCGTCGTATTGCAGCACAAGCTTTGGGTAATATGGGAGATGCTGCTAAACCTTATATCAAAGAAATATTCGATTTAATAAAAGATGAATCGGTTGACTCATGGATTCATAGTAGTGCAGTACAAGCTTTGGGTAATATGGGAGATGCTGCTAAACCCTACGTTAAAGATATCGCCGATATTTTTAAAGATAAATCCGCTCACCCATGGATTCGTAGTGGTGCAGCACAAGCTTTGGGGAATATGGGAGATGCTGCTAAACCTTATATTAAAGAAATATTCGACTTAATCAAAGATAAATCTGTTAAACCATATGTTCGTAGTAGTGCTGCATACGCTTTGAAGAATTTGGGAGAAACTGCCAAACCCTACTTTAAAGATATTCTCAACTTCATCAAAGATAAATCGGTTGATTCAGTTGTTCGTAGTAGTGCTGCACAAGCTTTAGGGAATATACAACAACTAAAGTTAGAAGAAGTTGTTATTGTCCTTGATAACGTTTATTATGCAGGTCAATCAAATCAAAATACAGGTTTTTTGTCCGCATTTGAAAACTGGCGTTTCTTAACCTACTACCTCAGTGGCGGCACCAACGAAGTTAAAACCCTACTCAAATGGACTGGTTATCCTAAAAAACGTCCCGACAAACTAACCCACGACGAAGCAGTTAAAACCCTAAAAACCTTTGCCAAAGTATGGCAACCTACCCAAGATTTAACTAGATTACGAAAGGATTTAGCAAGCCAAATTGGACAAGTTGCAAAAAGAGCTTCTTGGCAACCCCAAGATATTATCTTACTAGAACAACATTACCGCAATCTCAAACGAGCCGGATACAACGAAGCCGATACTCTACAATCAGTAATCACTACCCTCAAAAGTTGGCAGTGGCTTTTCACCTTCAGAAATATCATCTTAATCCACGCTGCTTTCTGGCTGCTACTCATCTTCGCTTATCCGAAATCTCCCCAAATCCAAGCCATCTTTTTCTGGAATCCTTGGGTAAGACGCATTTTCGGTATGGGTTATGTCGGTTTCCTCCTGGCTTGGATTCCTTTCCTCCGCCACAAATTATTTCAACCTTTCCAACCTTCTCTACTTGCAGACGCTGCTTTAAACAACTTTGACGAAAGAGTATATTTTCCCGAATCTGGTATTACAGAAACGCAAAACATCGCGTCTCCATCTCCATCAAAAATTACCCCAATTTCCCAAGTAATCCCTAATATCCAAGGGCAAATAGTACTTGAAGGAGATTCCGGTTTGGGTAAATCGATGTTTCTCCGTTGCTTGGCAAAAACTTCAAAACGAATTATCGTATATTTACCCGCTCGTAAATGTGAAAAAGGTGTAATTGAAGCCATCCAAAATAAACTCCATGGACAGGCTCAAGACGCTAAATTCCTCAAAAATCTTATCTACAGTGGCGCTATAGATATTTGTATTGATGGATTAAACGAAGTTACAGCCGATACTCGCGCTCTAATTAAACAATTTGTGGAAAGTTATTTCCGGGGTAATATCATCATGACTACCCAACCTTTGGAATGGGAACCACCTTCTACTGCTAAAACTTATTATTTACAACCCCTACAACAATCCCAAATTCAACAGTTTCTATATTCTCGCGAGCCACACCTTCCCCATGATGCGAAAATTCAAGGTACCGATTACGAAAAAGTTTGCGATCGCTATCTTGATGAAAGCTTCAAAATCCCCCAAACACCGGAAGAATTAACTGCTGTCAAACGGATTCTTTCCAACCCGATGGATTTGACGCTAGTTGCTCTAATGCTTTCCCAAGGGGAATATCCCAATGTATTCCACTTACAGCAACAGCAATACAACTTGATGGCGGAAGAATACAAGCGATTTTGGCAACAGGATTTTCCCCTCAAACAGTTTTCTGAAGCAGTTTATCAAATGCGTGTCAACGATGAAAGCGCTTTACCAGATGATGAATTTTACAACGAATTAGTCTGTATGGAAGACGAGAAATACAAAATGGTTATCAGCCGTCAATGGGAAGATTACGACGGTGAAACCTGCAAGGAATGGTATTTTCGTCACGAGAAAATTATGGATTACTTTATCGTTCAAACCTTTCTCGGTGACGGCGACGAAGCAGAATCTAGATTAATTGATAACATCGGCGACCCGCGTTTTCGCGGAGTTTATTTTCTCCTGGCAACTTTACTACCTTTGAATGCAGCTAAAGATTTACGGGAAAAGTTGATAAACTACGCTGCCGATACTAAAGACCATACCGTCAGCGATACTTTTGTGCAATTGTTGAGAGCAAGATAGTTTGGTTAGTTGTTATAGGTGCCAGAAACCCGGTTTTTTGAAAAAACCGGGTTTCTCAATTCTCACAAATTATTTAGGAATGCTATAGGTCATTTTTTCGGTAACTTAATGGTGCGTCACGGCATTTTGTAATTGATAGTTTATCTTGATAAATATTCAAGCCGTTACACCCTACAAACTGCTCACTGTTCACTGTTAACTGTTCACTGTTAACTGTTCACTCCCGCAACACATACCCAACCCCACGCACTGTTTGAATCAATCGCTTTTCTTTATTAGCTTCTAACTTCAACCGCAGATAACGCACGTAAACTTCGATAATATTGGAATCACCCATAAAATCGTAACCCCAGACTTCTTCTAAAATCCTGTCTCTTGTAATAACTTGTCGGGGATGGGAAAGTAAATATTCCAGTAAATCGAATTCTTTGGCAGTTAAATCAATCAATCGTCCATTTCGGTAAACTTCCCGAGTACTGCGGTTTAATTTTAAATCTTCAAATTCTAAATTATCTTCGCTAGTTTCCTCAGAAGTCCTGCGAATGCGTGCGCGTACCCTCGCCAACAATTCCTCTACACTGAATGGTTTAACTACATAGTCATCGGCACCTGCATCCAAACCAGCAACGCGATCGCTAACTTCATCTTTGGCAGTCATCAAAATAATCGGTACCTTATCCCCCGTGCTTCGCAATCTGCGGCAAATTTCTAAACCAGTCATACCCGGCAGCATCCAATCCAAAAGAATTAAATCGGGACTCGATTCCCGTGCCATAGTTAACCCAGTTAATCCGTCATTGGCGACGCTGACTTGATAACCTTCAAAACCTAATTCTAATTCAACAAATTTAGCGAGTTTAACTTCGTCTTCTACGAGTAAAATGTGCGCTGTCATAAAAGTAAATTATTCTAAATATATAAAATTGTTGTTTGTGTTGATTCTATGTATATATCATGATTCCTGTTTAATAATTGATGTTACAATAACATCGCTTTTATCCCAGTAAAATTATTGTATATTATTTATATTTATTGGAAATAATATTGATAAGTTGGTAGCGGTCATTAAATATAAATAAGACCTCACTCTGCCCACCACTTCCCTCTCCTTACTAAGGAGAGGGATTAAGGGTGAGGTTTAATATTTAATTGTACCTACTTACTTACCGAGCAGAAAAAGACTAGTTTGCTACAAGAAAGTATTCTAAAATTAAAAAAAATTAATACTATATATTATTAAATAATTTAGTTAGGAAAAATCTATGCAAATAGAATCTCAAGCTTCGCAACAAAAACAGCGAACTTTAGAAGTTTTATCATCTTTAAGTTATCGCAACGGAGAACTCAACAAATTTTTACAAGAAATTGCCACAGGTGTTAGTAAGCTAATTACCATTGATTGGTCTGTAGTTACTCTTTGTCACAACGGTTTCGACAAGATTCTTGCTAGCAGTATAGAACTGGATGATTACGAAACCACTTATTCACTACATGGTGTGGTAACTGGAACAGTAGTAGAAACTGGAAAAAGTCTTACAGTTGATGATACCAAAACTTGTACAGAATACGGTGCAGTACCAGAAGGATATCGTTCTTATTTGGGAGTACCTTTACGCACTTCCCAAGGAGTTGTTATCGGGACAATTTGTTCGTTTCACCAAAAGCCCCGTAAATATAATTCAGAAGAAGTTGCAATTGTCGAATTATTTGCCGAGCGTGCAGCAACTGCAATAGATAATTATCAACTTTATCAGCAACAATGTAAATTTAATGAAATATTAGAAGCTGAAGTTGCTAAAAGAACTGAAGAATTAAAAGCAGCCCAAGCAAAGCTAGTAGAAAAAGAACGTTTGGCTGCAATAGGAGAATTTGCATCGGGGATTATCCACGAAATTCGCAATCCATTTACCACGATGAAAATGGGTTTGAATTATTTTAAGAAAACAGATAAATCCGAAGCTTCTCAAATGCGAGTATCTTTAGCCTTAGAAGAAGCAGATAGATTGGAAAGATTGTTAAAAGAGATTTTGATGTACGCAAAACCTCAAAGATTAGATTTACAAGAAATTGATATCGATAGGTTTATTTATCAAATGTTAGAATCGCTGCGAATGATACCGGCAGCAACCCAACGCCAAATAGAATATAATCCCCCATCAACTCAGTTAAAGGTAATGGGAGATAAAGATAAACTCAAACAAATTATAATTAATCTTGTGCGTAACGCTTGTGAAGCTGTAAGCGTGGGAGAAACCGTAAAAATTCAGCTTGAAAAGCTTGATAATTCTAAAGAACAAAAAGAGCAAGTATCGATTAACATTTGCAATGCTGGAGAACCCATACCCCCAGAGGTTTTACCGAAACTAACCAAGCCTTTTTATTCAACAAAATCCTCTGGTACCGGATTGGGCTTAGCAATAGTTAAACGCATAGTAGAATCTCATAATGGTGGATTATCGATTAAATCCAACGCCGAAGAAGGAACAACAATAAGTGTAAAATTACCAATTAACTCTTAGCAATAAGCTGTAATATCTTCACCACATTCATCAGCAAGATAGCACAAAGCTTTAAAACGTAAAGTAACAACTTCCTGGTAAAGAGGATTTAACTTACACATTGGAGGAATGTGAAATAATTTACGTCCGAAAACTACAATGTCGCGTTCAAAAGGACATTGTGCCGGAATTAATTTACATAGGAAATGAGCTAATTTAGCATTTTTGACTTCTTGAGAATCCAGCCATTGACGAATAGGAGAAAGAAAGTCGTGTTGAGATTTGAATTGACTAAAGCTTGTCATGATTTTTACCTGATTATTTAATAGTAGAAAATGAACATTAAATCCTTTTCTATATATAAATAGGTTTGGATTCAATCAGTTATGCATTTTCTTTTCAACGAACACCTATAACTACATACAGCTATTTGAAGGTTCCGGATGTTTTGAGGAGAAAATAATTGTCAATTAATTGACAGAATTTGAAAAACACAAACTACCGAATTTGTGGAGTTTCCGATTAATGAATCAATAGTTATTTAGATAATTATGAATTTATTTATCAAACTTATATGAACTATAATATTGTTTCAATTCAAAGTGATACATATCACTGACATCGAAACGTTATCTTGAAAGTTCTTGGTATTTCTCAGTGTGTATCAAGAACATTAAATTAAAAAACCCGATTTTTTCAAAAAACTGGGTTTATAGCTAACTTGAGATTTTTAAAATATACGACTTACGCAAGCCCATCTTTTTAAGGGGTTGGGGGATCTAAAATGTTTGAAACACGATATTTTTCGTTATTGCTGCGTAAGTCCTAAAATAATACAGAAGAACCATAAAAGTTCCAATAAGCTAAGATAGCAGCGTAGACAAATGACTGTTTACCTTGCGATTAGTCAATAACAATCAGCAGCGAAGCGATACTTAAGATGCCCAAGTGGAAACTTGTTACCGAATTTAAATTTGATAGTGCCCATTACATCAAAGATTATAACGGTCCTTGCGGTCGTATGCACGGACATAGTTATACAGTAAAAATTGAAGCCACCAGCAACAAATTACACTCTTCAGAATTTTGTCCTCATCCGGTGATGGTTGCTGATTTCAGGAGTTTACGTTGGGCTAAAAAAGATGTCGCCAAAGGAGGATTAGATCATTGCCTGCTTAACGAAGTCATGCCTCCCGAATATGAAACCACGGCGGAGATGATTGCTAAATATATATACGACGAAACTAAGAAGAAGTTACCAGAAGGGGTGAAAATTAAGGTTGCCGTGTCGGAAACTACTAATTCTTGGGCTGAGTATGAGGATGATTGAGAAATTAACGATCAAAAATAACTGGGTTGCATAAAAAACCTGCAACCCAGTCAATTTGATTGAATTGTATGATATTTAGGGTTGAATTCTTTTACTTAATAGCTTCCTCGATGTTAGCTCCTTTGAGCTTGGCTCCTTCAAGGTTAGCTCCCTTGATTTTTGCTCCTTCGAGGTTAGCTCCATATAAAGTGGCGTTTTGCAAATCCGCTCCCAAAAGGGTTGCTTTTGATAAGTCGGCTTTCTGTAGGTAAGCTCCTGATAAGTTTGCTTTTTGTAAATAAGCATAAAAATTTAAAATTATTCTACCAAAAACTTTTGAGCTTTCCCTTCTTCAGGGACAATATCAATTTCGATTTTGAAAGTACCAAAAAAACCAGTGCCGCGAACTTCAAACTCCCAACCACCATCAATAAATTCCATAACTGTACCGTTATGTTTATCGGCAAATTGTTCATCTGGATGTAAGAAAAGCTGTAATTCTTGATTTTGAGTTGGTAGCAAAGCCCGAATATAGTACTGCTTGCGAAAAATGACATTATCGGAAAAACCGATACCTAATAAGTCTCGTTCCCCCACATAAAAATCAAGTCGCATTACCATATCTTTTTCGGTAATACTTTCATCTTGCAAAATAGACTTGGTATCGAAATAACCTTCCCAAATCAGTTTGTTATCGTCAGCCCAGCCAAAACTAAGTTCGTCATCACTTTCCCCAAAATCAATATTATTATCAGAATATTCGGGATTAGTTTTACTAAATGGTCCGTAACAGTTTTCTGCTTCTTTACTTTGATGAAACAATTCAAAGTCTACACCACGAGGCTTTATACAAACTCCTAAAAAGAATTCACTTTTACCAAATAAATCTTTACCACGAGTTACTTTACCGCCCACAAAACGCAATCTTGCTCTTAAGTTACCAAAAAAGAAGCGCGTAGCAATTTCAAACGCTTCTCTTGAAGTGACTATAGAATCTCTACCGGTATGACTTTTGTGAATAAATGTTCTTAGTGCCCCAGGTATTTGAGCATAACTTTGTTTCACTAACCCATCGCTACGATTGTAATTAATTCCATACTCATCTTCTACAGAAAATAATCTATTTGCAAAGGATACTATGCCCTTGTCATAAGTTCGATAATTTGTACCAACTATTGTTAGCAATCTTTCCAATGGAAAATATCTATGGAAGTTAACGAAAGACTCTGGTTTCGTGGCATCTTTTTGAAAATTCGGATTAAAATGCTCGATTTCATCTTTGGCACTAATTCCAATCCAATTTTCCATCAATTGAAATGAAATTCCTTGATGGGGTGTACCAATAGTCACGATTTTGTTGATAAAATCTTCCCCTTTCTGATTATTTTCGGGATAAGTACGCTGTATCGCTTCTCGCACCAGCAAGCCTCCCATAGAATGAGCAATAACATTTACCTTTGGCTTTTCCTTCTCGGGATTTTGCAGGTATGCCAGTTCTCGAATGAAGTTTATTAAGCGTACAAGTGCCTTACCATAAGTTTTAAATGTCCTATCATTTAAATCGTAGTAGCGAAACACCCAAATCGTCTGACAAACATTTTCTACCGATTCAAGTAAATGTAAAGCCATCCCAGGATCGATAACTATTTTATCTCCTGAAAAATAATTTTCTGACTGCAAGCGCTTGAAGTTTTGTACAACTTTCTTGTCTTCAAGTTTTTGCAGTTGAGGCGATAAAGGAACTCCTCGATTGACTAAATCTTCTAAATTCCGTAACTTGCGAGGAAGTACCGGCTGATTTTTTATCTGCTTTCCATAGTAACCAACAACATTTGTTGCATCTTGATACTTCCAATCTGACTTTAAAAATCTGAGAATAAATCCTTCATAAATATAGTTTTCTCCCTTTCTATGCGGGTAAACAGTACCGTCATTAAAGCCTTGATATGTATCTTTCTTTTCGTCCGCAACATCCAACTGACCGAAACCTCTAATTAAAATTATCGGCTGAGGATTTCTTGTAGGTTCAGACATAATAACCTCTCAAAAATGATTTATTCAATTTAAGTAGTTTATATATTTATTTTTATACCTAATATCAAAATGTTTGCGTATTTACTTTCAAAAAATACATAATCGTGCATTAATAATTATTAACTTGAATAAGTTTATAGGTCATGGTAATAGTTAAGCTGAAAATTATTGTTTGTTTAAAATTGACTCAAATTAACTATTTTTTTGAATCTCCATCGGATGTCGGAGTAGGAAAACCGAACCTATGATAAGTAAACCCCAGTATTCAGAAATTAGCTCGTAAGGTTAAGCTTTATTAAGCTAGCTTTTCCTAACCGAGGAGCGATAATAAACTTTCAGTTTTTGTTAACTTTTAATTGCGCTGTTTGAGAAACACCTAATGCTAGAGCGAATTTTCGATTATCTTCAATATAATTTTAGTATTGAAGCATCTATAGTCCTACTTATTCTTATTTTTCTTGAAGCCGTACTGTCAGCAGATAATGCTATAGCCCTCGCTGCTATAGCCCAAGGGCTGGAAGACAAGAAACTCGAACGTCAAGCCCTTAACATCGGTTTAGTGGTTGCATACGTACTGAGAATTACTTTGCTTCTTACAGCTACTTGGGTACAAAAATATTGGCAATTCGAGTTAATTGGCGCAGCTTATCTACTTTGGTTGGTATTTCAACACTTCACCTCCGAAGAAGATGAACAACATCGCCATCATGGTCCCCGTTATACATCGCTTTGGCAAGTAATACCCGTAATTGCCCTGACAGATTTAGCTTTTTCTTTAGACAGCGTAACTACTGCCATTGCTGTTTCAGATACGAAATGGTTGGTAATAACAGGAACTACAATTGGCATTATTACCCTGAGATTCATGGCAGGTTTATTTATTCGCTGGTTGGATGAATTTGTTTACCTTGAAGACGCAGGCTACATTACCGTTGCATTCGTAGGCTTGCGCTTATTGTTAAGAGTAGTTAACGAAGCTTTTGTTCCCCCTCAGTGGGCAATAATTAGCGCGATCGCAATTATTCTAGCCTGGGGATTTTCCAAGCGCACAGTTCCCGAAATTTCAGAAGAAAGCGAAAAAACAAATTAGTTGTTAGTTGTTAGTTGTTAGTTGTTAGTGGTTAGTTGTTAGTTGTTAGTTGTTAGTGGTTAGTGGTTAGTGGTTAGTTGTTAGTGGTTAGTTGTTATTTGTTAGTTAGGAATTGGGCATGGGGCATGGGGCATGGGGCATGGGAGTTAGGAGTTAGGAGTTAGGGAGTTATCAAACCATTTGTAGTGGGAGCCTAAAAGCTCCCTATCTCCCTTTCTCCTACTCTCCCCATAACCCATCCCCTGAGAAAACTACTTCGCTGCTAATTCCTTAGCATTTTCATACAACCAAGGCATGTTTTCGGGTTGCCAGCTAACTAACTCATCATTGCTGAACCATAGGGAAATTTCTTTTTGTGCAGTTTCGACAGCATCAGAACCGTGGATGATATTGCGACCGATATCAACCCCAAAATCACCACGAATAGTTCCGGGTTCTGCTGTTAAAGGGTTAGTTGCACCAATTATCTTTCTAGCAGCAGCAACAACGCCTTCACCTTCCCAAACCATTGCTACAACAGGACCAGAAGTAATAAAGTCCACCAAACCAGCAAAAAATGGTCTTTCTTTATGAACGTCGTAATGGGATTCAGCCAACTTCCGACTGACATTCATAAATTTCATACCAACCAAGGTAAAGCCCTTGCTTTCATAGCGGCTAATAATTTCACCTACTAATCCACGCTGTACGCCATCGGGCTTTATTGCTAAAAATGTGCGCTCCATCACTATCTCCTATAAATTCATGAATCTATCACTTGTTATTTGTCCGTCGCGATTCGTTTTTTGTCAATAGCTATTTTTTTTGGCATTGGGAGTAGGGATTACACAGAGGTAGAGGGGGAGATGAAAATAATTTTAACTTTTAACCTTTGACCTTAACTATTGCTAACTCTTAACCAATGCTCATACCCAATTATCAATTACCTAATTCCGAATTATTGAAAATTTATACCCCCCGTATGTTTCTCATGAGTTGTGAATGCGCTAAATTATAAATTCATGGGTGAAGTACGAAGGTGACTGGTAAATGGGTGTTGAGTCTATTGCTACATCGGCTGAAACAGGAAAATTATCATTGAATGGCAAAAAAGCTAAAGTTAAAGTAAGTAACAATAAAAATGCTCAGAAACTTTTGCCACTCAGTAGAATTACAGATTTGCCCCAAAGTAATTGGACAATTGAAGAAAGTGAAGCACTGTACCGCATTGAAGGTTGGGGGCAGCCTTATTTTTCTATAAACGCTGCTGGTCATGTTACGGTTTCTCCAAAAGGCGAACGTGGTGGTTCTCTCGATTTATACGAATTGGTTAAAGCCTTGAAACTGCGTAATTTGGGCTTACCTTTACTGATTCGCTTTTCCGATATTTTAGAAGACAGAATTGAGCGTCTCAATGCTTGTTTTGGTAAAGCTATAGCTCGTTACAATTACGATGGTATCTATCAGGGCGTATTTCCCGTCAAATGCAATCAGCAACGGCATTTGATTGAAGATCTAGTACGCTTTGGTAAACCCCATCAATTTGGTTTGGAAGCGGGTTCAAAGCCAGAATTAATGATAGCTTTGGCGCTTTTGGATACACCAGGAGCTTTGTTAATCTGTAACGGTTATAAAGACCGTGAATATATTGAAACTGCAATGTTGGCTCAGAGACTTGGGCAAACTCCTATTTTGGTTTTAGAGCAAATTGAAGAAGTTGATTTAGTTATTGAAGTTAGCAATCACTTAAAAATTAAACCAATCTTGGGAATCCGTGCCAAGCTTAGCACTCAAGGTATGGGACGTTGGGGAACTTCTAGTGGCGACAGGGCTAAGTTCGGTTTGAATATTCCGGAGATTATTCGCGCTGTGGATAAGTTAAAAAATGCAGGATTATTGGATTCTTTACAGCTTTTGCACTTCCATGTCGGCTCGCAAATTTCGGCTATTAATGTACTTAAAGATGCTATCCAGGAAGCAAGCCGCATCTACGTAGAGTTAGCTTCCTTGGGAGCAAATATGAAATATTTTGATGTCGGTGGAGGTTTAGGAGTTGATTATGACGGTTCTCAAACCAATTTCTACATTTCTAAAAACTACAACATGCAAAACTATGCCAACGATATAGTGGCAGAGCTAAAAGATGCTTGTATAGAGCAAAATATTTCTGTACCAACACTTGTCAGCGAAAGCGGAAGAGCTGTTGTTTCCCATCAGTCAGTATTGATTTTTGATGTTCTCAGTACTAGCGAAGTATCATTAGAAGCACCTGAAGCATTTCAAGAAGGTGAATCCCATCTAATTTCGTACTTGTGGGAAACCTACCAATCTATCAACCAAGAGAATTATCAAGAGTTGTATCACGATGCGGTTCAGTTCAAAGAAGAAGCTATTAGTCGTTTTAATTTAGGAATTTTATCTTTAAGGGAACGAGCCAAAGCAGAACAACTATACTGGGCTTGTTGCTATAAAATTCTTAACATTACTAAACAGCAAGAATACGTACCCGATGATATGGAAGACCTAGAAATAATTATGTCTTCTATCTATTACATAAATCTTTCGGTGTTTCAATCCGCACCCGATTGTTGGGCAATAGACCAGTTATTTCCGATAATGCCCATACACCGTTTGGATGAAGAACCTACAAGGCGCGGTATCTTAGCCGATCTTACCTGCGATAGTGATGGAAAAATTGATAGTTTTATCGACTCGCGAGACGTTAAATCTGTTCTGGAACTACATCCTTTCAAAGTCGGGGAACCCTATTACCTGGGAATGTTCCTTAATGGAGCTTACCAAGAAATTATGGGTAACTTACATAATCTCTTCGGTGACACTAACACAGTTCATATTCAATTAACGCCAAAGGGCTATCAAATTAAACATGTAGTTAAAGGCGATACCATGAGTGAGGTGGTAGGTTACGTACAGTACAATACCGAAGACATGGTAGAAAGAATTCGGCAGCGTTGTGAAGAAGCTTTAGAGCAAAATCAAATAACCATCGCTCAATCCCAGCGATTGTTGCAAACCTACGAGCAAAGTTTGAGTCGGTATACTTATCTTTCTTCTTGAATTAATACAGTCAGAACCTCACCCCCAGCCCCTCTCCTTGTTAAGGAGAGGGGTGTAAGAACTATTCTTTCCCTTCTCTGCTGACTTGGAGAGGGAGAGGGGTGTAAGAACTATTCCCCTCTCCTTTATAAGGAGAGGGGTGCGCTTCAGCGCGGGGTGAGGTTTCTTGGATGAATGGTGCGTGACGCTTACAACAGACTTATCGCTACGTTTATAATTATTCACAGGGTCACAGCACCCTACAAGAATTACCAATTACCAATTACCAATTACCAAATCATCAATTACGAATTACGTAGCGAAGCGTGGCAGGAAGTGACATATTACCAATTACAACCCATTCCCAATTAAAATAAACGGTGCCCAATAATAATACTAACGAGGTCGATTTTCTCGTCTGTGGTAGACGCGCAAAATAACCACGTCATCTTCAAGAATGACATAGTGAATCACGTAACCGTATTTGCCAAAAGCAACTAAAAGTTTACGTAAACCTGCAATTTCATCTACGATTGCACCTCTACGGGGATTCTCTTGCAAACTTTCAGCGGAAGAAACAATTGTTTGTATTGCTCCTGAGCCACTCCCCGCTCTGAAGAGACGGGGGTTCTGGCTAGAAGTTGGGTATAGCTTGTCGCTCGGATCTATTTGCATAGAACAGCTATCTGGCTATACTTTTCTAGCTTTTTGGAGAACCGCTCTGCCGACAATCAGGA
>JBCBPQ010000173.1:0-15417 GCA_039820645.1 Cyanobacteria bacterium J06633_8
CAGCGTACCGGCACGACGCAGGCGATGGGAATAATGCCTTATGTTTGAACGCTTCACAGAAAAAGCCATCAAGGTAATAATGCTTGCTCAAGAAGAGGCTCGCCGTCTTGGGCATAATTTTGTTGGCACCGAACAGATTCTTTTAGGTCTGATTGGCGAGGGAACTGGCGTGGCGGCTAAGGTGCTCAAATCAATGGGCGTTAACCTTAAAGATGCCAGAATCGAGGTCGAAAAAATTATAGGTCGAGGCTCGGGTTTTGTAGCCGTGGAAATTCCGTTTACCCCACGGGCAAAACGAGTTCTGGAACTATCTTTAGAAGAAGCTCGCCAGTTAGGACACAATTATATTGGTACCGAGCATCTTCTGTTAGGCTTAATCCGCGAAGGAGAAGGCGTAGCAGCAAGAGTACTCGAAAATCTTGGTGTTGACTTATCTAAAGTCAGAACCCAAGTTATTCGTATGCTTGGTGAAACAGCAGAAGTTACGGCTACCGGTCAATCTGGACGCAATAAAACTCCGACTCTGGATGAATTTGGTTCTAATTTGACCCAAATGGCATTAGATGGCAAGCTTGACCCCGTGGTTGGACGTGCTAAGGAGATTGAGCGAGTAATCCAAATTTTGGGTCGTCGTACAAAAAATAACCCTGTATTAATTGGTGAACCTGGTGTTGGTAAAACAGCTATTGCTGAAGGACTGGCACAGCGTATTGGAAACAAAGATGTTCCTGACATCTTAGAAGAAAAACGTGTAGTAACTCTTGATATTGGTTTGCTTGTTGCAGGTACTAAATATCGGGGTGAATTTGAAGAACGCCTGAAAAAGATTATGGATGAAATCCGTCAGGCGGGAAATGTAATTTTAGTAATTGATGAAGTACACACCTTAATCGGTGCTGGTGCGGCTGAAGGTGCTATTGATGCAGCTAACATACTAAAACCTGCTTTAGCTCGTGGTGAATTGCAGTGTATCGGCGCAACAACGCTAGATGAATACCGCAAGCACATCGAACGAGATGCAGCCCTTGAGCGTCGTTTCCAACCAGTGATGGTGGGTGAGCCTTCAGTAGATGAAACTATTGAAATTTTATACGGTTTACGCGACCGTTACGAACAACATCATAAATTAAAAATTTCTGATGAAGCGGTGCTAGCGGCGGCTAAATTATCTGACCGTTATATTAGCGATCGCTACCTTCCAGATAAAGCAATTGATTTAATTGACGAAGCTGGTTCTCGGGTACGTTTGATTAACTCTCAGTTGCCACCGGCAGCTAAAGAGTTAGACAAGGAACTGCGTAAAATCCTCAAAGAGAAGGATGATGCAGTACGCTCCCAAGACTTTGACAAAGCTGGCGAACTCCGCGATCGCGAGATGGAAATCAAAGCAGAAATTCGCGCTATTGCTCAAAGTAAAGCTGGTGCTTCCGGCGGTAATGGTGAAGAACCCGTAGTTACTGAAGAAGATATTGCTCACATTGTGGCTTCTTGGACTGGCGTTCCGGTGAATAAACTCACCGAATCCGAATCCGAGAAATTGCTACATATGGAAGACACCTTGCATCAGCGTTTGATTGGTCAAGAAGATGCTGTAAAAGCAGTTTCCCGTGCTATTCGTCGCGCTCGGGTTGGTTTAAAGAATCCCAACCGACCAATTGCTAGCTTTGTCTTCTCCGGTCCTACTGGTGTAGGTAAAACTGAATTAGCGAAGTCTTTGGCTTCTTACTTCTTCGGTTCGGAAGAAGCAATGATTCGTCTGGATATGTCCGAATTTATGGAGCGTCACACCGTCAGTAAGTTGATTGGTTCGCCTCCTGGTTATGTCGGATACAACGAAGGCGGTCAGCTAACTGAAGCTGTAAGACGCAGACCTTATACGGTAGTGCTTTTCGACGAAATCGAAAAAGCGCACCCCGACGTATTTAATATGCTGCTTCAAATTCTTGAAGACGGTAGATTAACTGATGCTAAGGGACGTACCGTAGATTTCAAGAATACTTTGCTGATATTAACTTCTAATATTGGTTCTAAGGTAATTGAAAAAGGTGGCGGCGGAATCGGTTTCGAGTTTGCCGAAGATGCTGGCGAGTCTCAGTACAACCGCATTAAGTCTTTGGTTAACGAAGAACTTAAGCAGTACTTCCGTCCTGAATTCCTCAACCGTCTGGATGAAATCATCGTCTTCCGTCAGTTGAACAGGCAAGAAGTAATGTTGATTGCCGATATCATGCTCAAGGAAGTATTCGGACGACTCACCGAGAAGGGTATCAAACTAGAAGTAAGCGATCGCTTCAAAGAGCGTTTGCTACAAGAAGGTTATAACCCTAGTTACGGTGCAAGACCTTTACGTAGGGCAATTATGCGCTTATTAGAAGATAGTCTTGCCGAAGAAATACTTTCCGGACGCATCGGTGAAGGTGATACAGCCGTAGTTGATGTGGATGAAGGTGGGAATATCCTTGTTCATTCTCAAAAGACTGAAGAAGATACAACTCAAGCTCAAGATGACGGACAAGATGATGCTTTGCCTCAAGCTGTTGAAGGGTAATTGATAATTAGTTTTAGATAATAGTTAGTAATTATCTAGAATTTTCATTACTTGGAAGCGGTAGGGAATTAACTTTCTCTGCCGCTTTTTGTTTTAAGTTGGTAGTGGTATATCAGTTCTAGTTTGATTTAAATTGCTGAGTTAGAAAAACCGCAGAGATTTGAGTGGTGCTAGTTTGTGCAAAACCAAATTCGGAGGTGCTAACCTCAGTGGTGCTATTCTCAGAGGTGCTTTTGTAGAAAAAACTGAGTTTAGCAATGCTAATCTTTCCTGTGTTGACTTAAGAGGAGCAGTAGGTATTGAAATAGCTTATTTAGACGAAGCTATATTTCACGATACTATTATGCCTGATGGCAGTATCGCTAACGATACAGCATATTTTTTGTTAGTAAAGCACATGATGATCCTTGAAGAAACTCTTATAGTACGGGTTTCTCAATTTCTTGCACTTTATTTACTTCCAAATAGCTGTAACTATTGAATTGTATTAAGATAAAAATATTTTTTCTAATTTACGCTAGCTCATATCGGCGAAAACACAAGGTTTAACCACCACATCCGAATCAACTCGAATCAAAACCTTAGCTCCACAATCAAGGGGGCGATCGCGGCTGTAAATCACTTCACAATTTCCATTTATTTTTACGTGATGAGCTTCAATCTTGTGCGAGCCAGATCTAACAATAATTACAGGCTCATTAGTACCATGATTTTTATTGGCTTTTATCTTGTGAGAATTAACTTAAGCATACCCCTGTCTAAAGACGAGGGGATTTAGCCTTTGTCCACAAGTGAACCCGACTAGGAGCGCTTAAAGCCCCGATACTGACTCCCCCAAGCTCAAAGCCTAAGATTGCCTCTACTTTAGCCATCACGTTGGCAGCCCCATTTGCATCAGCATTGATTAATTCACCAGTAGAAACCCTATACAATCCTCTCTTAACTCGTTTTCCTGATGGCTTCCACCCTTCGGGTTTTTCGCCGAAAGTAGGCACAAAATCATCATCCCAAAACGAACTTTTCGAGGTGTAGCTCTCTTCGGTTTCTATATAATTAATCCCGTAAAATTCACATAATTGTTGAATCCTATTTTTCAGCTTACAGGTAGGAATTTGAACAAATTTTTGATTGTTCTTTTTACCCATATTTGATTCTTGCTTCTGTCCTTTATTCCAGCCGAAAACTAAATTACCAATCTTGTTTTCTAAGCAATGATTGATTACTACTCTTGCTGCTTTGTTAACCGCGTCGCGCATCTGACGGTTACGTTTTTCAGCTATTTGAGCAAGCTTTTTAGACCAGAAACCTTGTGGTTGGTTCTTCTTTCTCTTAGTAACTGATTTGTTGTACCAGTTATTCAAGCTTTTAAGATGCAAGCCATCAACTATAAAGCTAGTCCCTACAGTGCTTACGCAGGTTAGCCAGTTATTTAAGCCTGGATCTATTCCCATTGCTTGTTGATAATCTAACTTTACTTTTTCAGGAGTTAGCTTATAGACAAATTCGGCATAGAAACAGTTATTCCTTGGTAGTATCCTGACCTCGACAATACTATTTACATCCAACTTAGAAGGGAAAGGGATACGTATCTCGGAAATCCCAAACCACGCTTTTACTTTAGTTCCTAAAGGTAATCTAATTCCGAGTTCATGCTCTTTACCTTTATTCTTGCCGCCAAGCTTAACAGCACGTCCGGGAAAAGTTGCAACAGCTAGACCACTTCGACCTTTTAAATAGTTAGGTAGTTTAGGTTTGATTGCTAATTCTCCTTTCTTCCACAGCTTCATTAATCCTTTGTAAGACTTGAAAGATTCTGCAACAGAAGTCAAAGTCTGCTGTGCAACTTCAGAACTCAAAGCTTGGTAGTGAGTATTTTTCTGAATAGTTCCTAACTCTTTATGCAGAATAGCCCTATTAGGATATTTCCCAGTCTTGAAAAATAACTGCCTACTATAATAAATACCGCAATTAGTTAGCTTCTTGGCTTCTGAGCAGATATATTCGAGTACTGCGATTACTTCTTTAGGTTTTTTTATTAGTACTTGTTGTGTTCCGTACATTGACCGACCCTTCAATGTTTATTATTATGCTAGTATACTACCATAGTTAAGTAAAATAAATGCCGTTCCGGAAAGATAATCAACACTGTGCAAAACCAATAGGAAACGAACCTTTGGATACAAAACCTGTAAGCTTTAAGCCACGACAAGGACAGCTAGAAAAGCTAAAAGCTATCCCTAATTGGCAGGAACAGCTTAGAGATTATATTGATACTATGATTGAGAAATACGGCGAATAAATGAGCCACTGCGTTGCGCGGGTTCCCCGCGTTGTAGCAAGTGGCGTTCGCTATGTCCATGTTCCTCCCCTGCTTAAAAGCTAGGGGCTTCTCATGTCTCCCCTCCTACGTAAATCAAAGTTGGTGCTGAGCTTAATCGCTTTCTCCAAGTTCCTTTAGGACCTCGTTTACCAATTTTTATTTTTGGCATTCCGTTGAATGTGGGAATCTGCCAAAATCGACCGACTTTTTTTGCTCCGACAATTCGAGCTTCATAAAGCAACTGACGCACCCTTTGAGTACAAATCTTCAGCAATCGAGCAGCTTGCGTTGTTCCAACCATAACTCTAGCACTAGGGTTTTTTAGCTAAATAACAATATACAATATTTCCTCTCCACAAAGAATAATCAAAAACCAAACCGGGATAAATTCGACTACCAACAACATCGGAAAAATTGAGATAAATTAAGTATTGGCTCCCAGCATCGATTGATATATTGTTCACTCCTTTAAAAGCAGCATGACAACAAAGTTACTGAATAATCGTTATCAAGTTATCCAGGTGTTAGGTGCTGGTGGATTTGGTGAAACCTTTTTAGCTGAGGATACTCATCTTCCTTCTCGCCGACGTTGTGTTATTAAGCAACTCAAACCGTTAGCAGACGAACCGAAAACCTATCAGAAGATTCAGCAAAAATTTGAACGAGAGGCAGCAACTTTAGAATTTCTCGGTGAAGGTAGCGAGCAAATTCCCAATCTTTTTGCCTATTTCTCCGAAAACGGTTTATTCTACTTAGTTCAGGAATGGATTCAAGGACAAACTTTAACTGATATTGTTGAAGCTCAAGGATGTTTAAAGGAAGAAGCTGTTAAAGAAATTTTACTCAGCTTGCTAAGTGTTTTAGAATATGTCCACTCCAAAGGAATTATTCACCGCGATATCAAACCCGATAATATAATCCTGCGTAGTTCTAACAACAAACCAGTTTTAATTGACTTTGGTGCGGTAAAAGAAACGGTTCGTACTGCAATCAATTCCTCTGGTAACACCACAAAATCAATGGTGATTGGAACACCAGGATATATGCCTATTGAACAAGCAATAGGACGTGCGGTTTTCGCTACGGATATTTATAGTTTGGGTTTAACGGCAATTTATTTATTAACTGGGAAACATCCCCAAGAATTAGAAACGAATCCCCAAACTGCTGAAATCTTCTGGGAAGTTGACGTTAAAGAAATTTCTACTTCCTTAAAAACAGTAATTAACAAAGCAACTAATCCTAATATAGATAGTCGCTACAGCACTGCAAGCAAAATGCTTTATGCTTTGCAGCCAAATACACAAACGAATGCCACTCAACCTATATCAAATACTCAAAATATTCAAAATACTCAAAAAACAGTCGCTGTATCTCCCGCAGTAGGAATTCCTCAGAAACATCTCAACTTAAATTCAAATTCAAATTCTTCAACTTCCCCAAATTGGTTAAAACCTGGTTTACTTTTCGCCCTCTTACTTGGTACTGGATTAATTGGGGGAATAGCGATCGCTAATTTTAATCGCCAGCAACCAGAAGAAGATGTTGTTATATCCCAAACTTCACCACCAGAATCAATTGAAAGTCAAAATAGCGATCATAATTTAATTCCTTCTCCCAAACCAACTTTAGACGAAATTCAACCAACTACAACCCCACAAATTCAACCTCCACCACAACCACAAATTCCTCCACCACAACCCCAACCAGAACAAATAATCCAACCTACACCAGAACCTACACCAGAAAATACCGAACCGCAAATTATCTTTACACCAGAATCTCAACCGCAAATTATCGAACCTACACCTACACCTACACCTACACCTATTCCAACACCAACACCAACACCAACACCAACACCAACACCACCAGAAGTAGAAAAACCAGAGAATAATAATCCTTCAAACGTTAGTTTTCCAATATTTCCAACAGGTAGCTCCGAAAGTAACGTCAAAGCAACTTTAGGAACACCCACAAAACTTTCCCGAGGTTTATGGAATACCAGAGCCTATCTTTATAAATTACAGCCTAATAAAGTAGACTTAGGTTTATTATTCGACCGCCAATCAGGAAAATTACGACAAACAGAAGCATCCTTAGCTCAATCTGTAGGAGCAACGGCAATGCAAAATACTTTGCAAGGAATGTTAAAAGGTAATATTAACGGCGACATTCAACAAGGATTGCAGCGAGTGTATCAGCGCCAAACTAATAAATATTCTTTTCAAACTGGAAACTTAAAAGGAACAATACAACGCAATAAGCAAGGTAGAGTTTATATTGCCGTTTGGGATGCCGATTTACATTGATTTTGCGCATAGGGTAGAAGGAGTGAGGGAGTGAGGGAGGGAGAGAGTGAGGGAAGAATTAATTATTCAAAACTCTGAACTCCTAACTCATAACTCCTAACCAATGCCCAACGCCCAATCCCCAATGCCCATTCTTATTATTTAACAGATACTTTCGCACCAGCTTCTTCAAGCTGCTTCTTAGCATCTTCAGCGGCATCCTTAGCAATAGCTTCTTTAATTGCTTTAGGCGCAGATTCCACCATTTCTTTTGCTTCTTTCAAGCCTAAACCGGTAATACCGCGAACAACCTTGAGGATAGCAATTTTCTTGTCAGCAGGTACGTCTTCTAGTACTACGTCAAATTCAGTCTTCTCTTCTTCAGGCTCAGCAGCAGCAGCACCACCAGCACCTGGCATCATTCCGGGCATCATCATCATGCCACCACTACCGGAAGCAGAAGCATCTACCTGAAATACTTCTTCAATTTGCTTAACTAATTCGGAAGCTTCGAGCAAACTCAAAGACTTCAAACTTTCCATGATTTCATCAGTTTTTGCAGACATAATTCTATTCCTCTTGTTACTGTTGTTGTTAAATCAAAAATTTGCTCAAAATTTGAACCTTTAAAATTAGACTTGGCTTTTTTAGATAAAATCCAAAACCTAAAATCAGTCTTGAAAAGTTTGATAGAACGGAAACCGACCCCATCAACATTTCGCAAAATCCAAAATTTTAAGAATCTCCACCATCTTCTTTCTCGGATACTTGTTGGAGTGCCCGTGCCAAAGAATTTGGTACTTCGTTGATACCTTTTGCCAATTTTGTAGGTACTTGGTTGACTCCCACTGCCAATCTGGTAGCAACTGCATTGATACCACCAGCAATGCGAGCCATAAGCTCTTGCTTAGAAGGTAAATCCTTGAGTGCTTTAACTTCATCTACCGTTAAAGCCTGCCCTTCAAGCACTCCACCACGAATTGTTGTTTTCTTGGTGGCTTTCTGAAAAGCTTCGTAAGCCGTAATAGCATCTTTCAATTCTTCTTCAACTAACAAGAAGACAGAAGAATCTTGAAGATACTGCGTCATTGGCTGCCATTGAGTATCTTCTTCAACAGCAATACGCATTAAGGTATTTTTAGTTCTTTTACAAACCGTACCTGTTGGACGCATCCGGTTACGCAAATCGCTTATTTCCGCGACGCTTAAACCTTCGTAATCAATTACTATCGCTAACGAAGATTTATCTAAAAGTCCTTTGAGATCGGCTACTATCTCTTTTTTATTTGCTAGGGTTCTACCCATTTCATATCACCTCCTTTCTATTTTTATCGACCTTTTAAACAACAAAACCCTGACTACAACAGCCAGGGTTAATCAAGATTTTTTCAAGGTTTAATATCTATAAAAACGTTTCTCTACGTCTTCATAACATCCTCTTACCATCATATCTTCACCATTACGGTTTGAAATGAAAAACAATTGGATAGTAAACCTAGGCAGGGAATTAAGCTTTAATTAAAGCACCTACTGTCTCTGGCTGTTATTTATTTTTTAAGAGTTAGAAATTAGGAGTTAGGAATTAAAAGCCATCTTGCTTAAAACTCATAACTCACAAATGATAACTCAAAACTGGTCAAAGTCAACTATTTTTTTTTCGGGTGAATCAATTTTGAATTGTGAATTGACGTAAATTACAACTTAAAATTAGACGAGCAAAAATTCACGACTTTGGATATTTCGATAATAGATTTAATATTACATTTCCCACCAGTATTAAACCGGTTTCTTTATGCTTTCACGATTAGAAACCGGGTTTCTTTGAGAAAGTAGATTTAATCTAAAATCCGTCTTGAAAATTCTGATGGGACGAAAAACGACCCCATAAACTTTCGGCAAAATCCAAAATTTCAATTAAGCCATCTTCATATCGCGTAAAGCGTTAGTGTCAACCCGAATTGATGGCCCCATGGTGGCGGATACATACACAGTACGCCAGTAGCGACCTTTTGCTCCCGAAGGACGATTACGGTCAATGCTTTCCTGTAACGCCTTCAAATTTACTAATAAATCTTCTGGAGTGAAGGAAACCTTGCCAAACATCACATGAACAATACCAGTACGGTCGGCACGGAATTCTAATTTACCAGCTTTAAATTCCTCAATCGCTGCCGCCAAATCTGTTGTTACCGTTCCACCTTTAGGAGACGGCATCAAACCACGAGGACCTAATAATTTACCAAGCTTTGCTACCTGTGGCATCACATCGGGAGTCGCAATCAACTTGTCGAAATCCATTCTTCCTTGCTGAATTTCGGTAATTAATTCTTCCGAACCTACTACATCAGCACCAGCAGCTGTCGCTTCTGCGACTTTCTCACCTCGTGCAATTACTGCGACTCTGATGGTTTGTCCAGTTCCTTTTGGCAGTACTACCGTTGTCCGCAACTGTTGGTCTGTATACTTGGGATCGATACCCAAACGAATATGCGCTTCAGCAGCTTCGGGAAATTTTGCTGTTGCTGTCTCTTTCAGCAAACTCAATGCTTCTATCGGTTCGTAGTCTTTATCTTCGACTTTTTCCAGCAGCGTCTTCATACGACGCGATAATTTATTCTTTGCCATTTTTCACTCCAGGGGTAAATAGCGAGATTCATTCTCTCCCCCAATAATTTTTACTAGTTGTTAGTTGTTAGTGGTTAGATGTTAGTAATCACTCAATCAATGAAATCAGTGAAATCAGTGAAATCCATCTAATCCGTGATAGTACTCATCACTCACTTATTGTGACACCCATATTGCGAGCTGTACCCGCAATAATTTTCATCGCCGCTTCAATATCGTTAGCGTTCAAATCGGGCATTTTGGTTTCAGCGATTTCTCGCAATTGGTCTTTGGTTATCGAACCAACTTTAACTTTTTGTGGTTCTGCCGAACCTTTGTCAATTTTGGCTGCTTTGGTAATTAACACCGATGCAGGAGGAGTTTTTAAGATAAATGTAAAACTCCGGTCTTCAAAAACCGATATTTCTACAGGAATTACCATTCCAGCTTTATCCGCTGTTTTGGCGTTGTACTCCTTACAGAACATCATAATGTTAACGCCATGCTGACCTAAAGCAGGCCCTACAGGGGGCGCTGGGTTAGCTTTCCCTGCTTGCAGAGCCAGTTTAATAATCGCTGTTACTTTCTTCGCCATTGCTTACTAGCTTTGTTTCTCTACTTGATTAAATTCCAATTCTACTGGCGTTTCTCTTCCGAAAATCGAAAGCGATGCTTTAAGCTTGCTTCTTTCCGGACTGACTTCAACAACTTCACCTTCAAAATCTTTAAATGGACCTGAAAGCACCATTATCTTATCACCAACAGCCATGTCCACCTTGACTACTTCCTGTTGTTCGGTAGCTTGTTTAAAGATTCTTTCTACTTCACTATGAGAAAGTGGCAGCGGTTTAACATGACCGCGACCTCTACCGGTACCGCGTTTTTGTTCTGCTCCTACGAAGTTGATTACATGGGGAGTGTTTCGCACTACCTGCCATATATCATCTTCCATTTGCATTTTCACCAGTACGTAGCCAGGAAATACCTTTTCTTCTGTTTGATAGCGACTGCCATCTTTACGAATCTTGACTGTTGGCGTGTGCGGAATTTCTACTTGGATAATTTTATCAGCGACATCAAAAGTTTGAATACGCTGCTCCAAGTTTGTTTTTACACGCTTCTCGCAGCCAGAGGCTACTTGCACTGCATACCAACGAGATGACTTTACGACATCCTTTAATGGTGCATCGGTTTCCTCTGACTGCAACGGCGAATTACGATCTTCGTCTGTTGCAGAATTCATTTGAATATCACTGTTGCTGCCCAAGCAAAGAATTTATCTACAAAAAATATTACTGTGGCGGAAAGGGATACCATCAACAGCACGGCTGCGGATTCACTGACGAGCTGTTTTCGACTTGGCCAAACGACTTTTTCAAATTCTTCTCTAGTTCCTTTAAAGAAGTTGCCTACACTAAACCCGTTATCTAATTCTTGTATTTGTGCTTCGTTTTTTTTGGCCATGGTATGAACCTCTTCCCTATCCTTACATTGTTGTTACACCGAAGGTTTCCCTCCATCAATAGTAACAGCTTTAAATTTGAGCATTATTTATAATTCAGATATATAAAGCTGCTATAAAAATAAAATCAACCCGAAACTATCATTCATTACTGATATCGCAGTAACTACTGCAAAGCTTCCGGGCTGCACTTTATTTTTGAGCGCGCCCTGGAGGACTCGAACCCCCGACATCAGGTTTTGGAGACCTGCGTTCTACCAACTGAACTAAGAGCGCACAAGCTTTTTAATGACTGTTTAAATCAGTCTTGTTCTATTTTAACTCAATTATGTCATTTAAGATCCATTTTTATGGAAATTTACCAAGGATTGGCACAAAGGCAGCGATCGCATCAAGATTTTTCTCCCTTTCAAGGGTAGAATGCCGCTCAGTTAGGGGAAAGATTTCTTTTCCCCAACTTCACTGACTATCTTCGCAGCCTGCTGGGAAGATATAACAAGGAAGATACCGCTTTTGGTAAATGCTGTTTGATGCTTGAGCGGACAATTATTAACCTCACAGAGAACGGTCAAAGCGTTGCTGAATGCGGGTAGCTTTACCGACGCGGTTGCGGAGATAGTAAAGTTTAGCGCGTCGTACTTTACCGCGACGTATTACTTTAATATTGTCAATTCGGGGAGAATGTAAAAGAAAAACTCTTTCTACACCAACACCTTGAAACACTTTGCGAACTGTAATAGTTTCGTTAATTCCACCATTACGCATAGCAATCACAACTCCTTCGTAGGGTTGTACGCGAAATTTTTCGCCTTCTTTGATTTTTACTCCGACTTTTACGGTATCGCCTACGTAAATTATAGGTAGGTCGGTTTTGAGTTGTTCGGATTCTATGTCGCGGATTATTTGCTGTACGTTCATTTCAAATTCTCCATTGTTTGCAAGCCCGAGATTAAAGTTCGGGATAAGAAACCACCTGCCGATTTTGATGCCGGTGGTTAGGGTTGTGTTCAAATCTCACGATCGCTAATAATAAATCAATATCGATGATTTAGTCCACTAATTTAGAATCATTATTTGAGATATTGCAAGATTTTTATGTATGAAGCAAAATTTATTTTTATGTTCGGTAGTTTGTAGGGCTGTATTTAGAGTACTAAGTGTATGAAATTTAGCGTTGTAATTACAACCTATAACCGTTTAGATTTACTCAAACGAGCAATTAATTCTGCCCTTAACCAAACTCTTGAGTGCGAAGTGATAGTTGCTGATGATTGTTCTTCTGATGGTACTTGTGAGTATATAGAAAATTTGCGGAAACAACTACCAACACAACAACAGCAGCGATTAGTTTACATTACCAATAGTTCTAATTCCGGTCATGCTGCTACGGTAAATGCTGGGATTACTAAGGCTCAAGGTGAGTGGATTAAATTTTTAGATGATGACGATTATCTCGCTCCTAATTGTCTGGAGCAAATGCACGAGGCGATCGCGCTGTGTGAAAATGCTGTCATCTGCTCTTGTATTGCGGCTCAAGTAAATGAGTTCGAAATTGAAGTTAGACGTACACCAACTTTAGGTCCTGGTAAAGCGTTTTACATTCCTCAAGCAGATATTCATTTCGGTATGCTTCTGGAAAGATTACCATTTGGTACACCAGTTCAAGTTGCTTGTACTCGTGAAGCTTTTTTAAGAAGTGGTGGATGGGATATAAAGTTAAGTGGCTGCGATGATATTGATTCTTGGATTCGTATTGCTCAGTTTGGAGATGCGATTTTCATTAATGAATGCTTAGCTTATCGAACAATTTGGTCTGGAGGATACGACCAAAAAATCTTTCTGAAAAAACGTTTGAGTACGAATATTTCCATGAAAGAGAAGATTTATGCTTTGGTTGACGAAAAGCACCGCTCTCAAATTCCAGCTTTTGATGATATAAAAAGCTACTTGAAGCTACATTGGGCTTTAGTTGCTTTGAAGCAGAAGAAGGTAAAAAATTTTCTCAAGCTTGTAGATAGTTCTGTTTTATCTTTAACTGCTTGGAGGCTTCTATTAGCTTCAGCTTTAGCGCGTCGTGGCAATTTACACAGCCCTAATTTACGAAAAATTGTTTTGATTGGATCGGTAAAAAAAACTGAATTTCTTTGATACTATTTATATTTATTTATTTATTTATTTATTTATTTAATAATCATTCCTGACGGGGAATCATTTTTGATGAAATAGGTTTTAATTAAGCTCTTATCTATCTAAGGATATTTCTGTTTGAACATTGCTCATATCTTTAAGGATGGGTAATTGGTTAAAGAAAATATTTTAATCGTTATGCCTATATTAAGTAATTATTTCAATCTGATATATTTTTTTAACGGCAAGCTATCTGTAAGGGCTAGACTGCGATTACTTATAATTATCTTCTTTAGTTATATAGTTTAATTCATATCTTGCACCTCGAAGATAAACCGGGTTTGAAGCAAATCACTCAACGAGCTGGATTATGTTTAAAGTTCGGAAAAACCCGGTTTCTTTGTGCTTGTTGAGCTTGGGGTGTATAAAGGGTGTGTTAATCGTATATCAACCTACAAATTATTTTTAATTATATAAATATAAATACATGAAAATATAATTTCTCTAGTTTCATAAAGTTGAAGTAAAGCATTTATAGCGATAAGTATTCAATATAAGTATCATTTTATCTACTTAATAATCGATATTTCGGCAATATGAGATGTTTACTGAATGTCAGCAGTATTATATTTGAATTAAAAATATACAAGCATCTATATTCACTATTAAAGTATTAGTAAAATCTCTGAGGTGATTATTTGCTATATAAAGAAATACACTTAAAATAATTTCAGATATTTACTCCCAGTTCGCTGTATATTAATGAAGATACTACATGTTTTAAACGATGTTCGTGAAATAGGTAACGGCATTGTCAATGTTGCTGTAGATATTGCTTGTTTGCAAGCTAAAAATGGTCACGATGTTGCTGTGGCTTCTGATGGTGGAGAATATTCCATACTTTTAAGTCAATATGGCGTTAAGCATTATCATCTAAATCAAAAAAGAACGCCGTTGAATATTTTAAAAGCAGGAATGATTTATCGGGGAATTATCAAAGATTTTCAGCCAGATATCGTTCATGCTCATATGATTACGGGAATGGTATTAGCGAGTCTGTTAAAAGTTATAAATAATTATGGTTTAGTTTCAACGGTACATAACGAATTTAAACGCGAAAGTATATTAATGGGTTTGGCTGACAGGGTAATTGCTGTCAGCCAAGCTGTTGCTGAAAGTATGGCAAAAAAAGGTGTCGCATCCCAAAAGTTACGGGTTATCTGTAATGGAACTTTAGGAAGCCCCCGCAAGCCTAAAGAGGAGAAGCAGCAACATTTGCAGTTACCGCACCCAGCTATTTTAACTGTTGCCGGAATGTATCAACGTAAAGGTATTGCCGATTTAATAGAGGCTTTCGATCAAATTGCCGATCTATTTCCCCAGTATCATCTTTATATTGTAGGAAATGGCCCGGATAAACAAGTTTTTGAAGCCCAAGCAAAACAGTTAAATACTGCAAATCGAATTCATTTTGAAGGTTATCAGCCAGAGCCGCAGCGCTATTTAAATTGTTGTGATGTATTTATTTTAGCTTCTTTACGCGACCCCTGCCCATTAGTCATTTCTGAAGCACGGCAAGCAGGTTGTGCAATTATTGCTACTGATGTTGATGGGATTCCTGAAGCTTTGGATTATGGCGAAGCTGGGCTTTTGGTACCGGTAAAAGATAGTCAAGCTATAGCTGATACCCTAGTAAAATTACTTAATGATGCAAATACTTTAAATCATTGGAAAAATAGAGCTAGTCAAAATATAGAGCGTTTGCATGTTAACCGAGTGCATCAAGAAACCTTAGCTGTTTATCAAGAGTTAGCACAAGTTTAACGTAATAGGTAATAGGTAAAACAGTTGGCGTACGCTAGCGGTTATATAGCATTCCTAAATCATTTGTGAGATTTGAGAAACCCGGTTTTTTCAAAAAACCGGGTTTCTCACAACTCATATAGTATTGCTATATGGTAATACCAATTCCGCTTAATTACTACGATATAAACCTATTGAAAAGATAGCGGTTATTAGCAACATAATCTTTTACTCATTACTCATTACTCATTACTCATTACTC
>JBCBPQ010000174.1:0-15414 GCA_039820645.1 Cyanobacteria bacterium J06633_8
CCCAAATCCCCCGCACCGTAAGCCAGCTTGGTTTTAAAGTTGAGTTTTTGTTCTTTATCAGCCTATTTGATTGAATTCCCAGCCGGATTGATAAATTTGAGCAGCTAGTTGTTCTATTTTGTGGTGATAATCTGACCACGAGATATAAAGGTCTGGCATAAGAGAGGTAATTTAAAAATGGTAGATGCCAAACCCTTTATTGTAATACGAGTGTAGGTATTATGAGTGATTCTGTCGCTAATGGTTATCCCCAAGAGGCTGATAAAGAACAAAAACTCAACTTTAAAACCAAGCTGGCTTACGGTGCGGGGGATTTGGGACCTGCGATTACTGCTAATATTTCCGTATTTTTTCTGCTAGTTTTCTTTACTAATGTCGCGGGTATTCCACCGGCTTTAGCTGGCAGTATCTTGATGATAGGTAAAATTTGGGATGCTGTAAATGACCCGTTTATAGGAGTTTTGACTGACAAGACGGAATCTAAACGTTGGGGTCGTCGTCTGCCTTGGTTACTGTATGGTGCGATACCTTTTGGTATTTTCTTCTTTTTGCAGTGGATTGTACCAAGTAGCAATGTTTGGGTACTGTTTTGGTATTACGTCGTCATTGGGGTGATGTCTCAGGTATTTTATACGGTAGTTAATTTGCCTTACACGGCAATGACTCCAGAATTAACTCAAGATTACGACGAAAGAACTAACCTAAATAGTATTCGCTTCGCTTTTTCTATCGGCGGTAGTATTCTTTCTTTATTCTTAGCAAGACTGATATTTTCTTTAGTTGATAATCGTCAACAGCAATATTTAGTTTTAGCAGCAGTATGTGCTGTAATTGCAGTCTTAGGGCTATTTTGGTGTGTTTGGGGAACTCGCGATCGCGTTTTGGCTTTTGAAGCGAAACGTACTCAAAGCGAGGAAAGCGAATCGATTGCCATTGCAGAACAAATCAAAATAGTTTTCAACAATAAACCTTTTTTATTCGTAATTGGTATATATCTTTTTTCCTGGTTGGGGGTACAAATAACAGCCAGCGTAATTCCTTATTTTGTAATCTATTGTATGAAGCTGAAGGAATCAGATGTACCTACAGTCATGATTGCGGTACAGGGAACAGCTTTATTAATGTTATTTGTTTGGGGTGCTTTAAGTAAAAAAGTTGGCAAAAAAGCCGTTTACTTTATGGGAATGTTTTTATGGATAATCGCAGCGTCGGGATTATTCTTTTTAAAACCCGGTCAAATTAACTTAATCTACTTTTTAGCAGTAATAGCAGGCTCTGGAGTTTCAGTAGCTTATCTTGTACCTTGGTCTATGATGCCAGATGTGATCGAATTAGACGAGCTACAAACCGGACAAAGACGTGAAGGTGTATTTTACGGCTTTATGGTGTTATTACAAAAATTTGGTTTAGCTTTCGGTTTATTTTTAGTCGGAATCGCTTTGCAGGCTTCGGGCTTTGTGGAAAACGTTCCCGGACAAACTCAATTACCAATACAGCCAGACTCCGCACTATCAGCTATACGTATCGCGATAGGTCCAATTCCCATAGTATCTTTAATTTGCGGATTATTTTTAACTTACTTTTATCCCATCACCCGTGAAATGCATGCGGAAATTTTACTCCAGCTTGAAGAGAGAAGGAAGAACAGTTAACAGTCAACAGTTAACAGTTAACAGTTAACAGATTGTAGGGTGCCCTGCGGCACAAGATAATTGGATTAAAAAATAAATCAATTTGATAATGCCCTAACGCAACATTGTCTATTCAAAAGCATTACACCTCAAACTCGGTTAGCCAACAAAACTGCCTTGAAATCAATTTCCAGGCTCAAAAACAAAGTCTGATAAATCAGACTTAAAAAAAAATCCAGTACGTTTTAACGTACTTCGTGTATGAGCCTTGAAATTTATTTCAAGGTGGATATCTGAACTTAACGACAATCTTACAAGATGCCAATTTTAAAGACTTCTTTGAGTGGAATTATCAGAGGTGTGGTAGTTGATTATGTTTGTGGAGTTGTCTGTAAAATTGGCGGTGGGAGTATTTCTAATGGGGTAGGTTGGGCTGCTAGTGGAGCAATTACTGGTACTGTATTGCTATGGCTGGTAAATAATCATCGTAAAAACCTGCCATCGGGATAATGTATGTTAAGAAAATTAATGTTACTTATAGAAATGTAAAGATAAGTAACTATATCTAAATTAATAAAAATGGCAGATACAAGTTTACAAGAAATTACTACTCAATTAGAAAGTTCTTCTTTAAGAGACAGGATGGTAGCTCTGGCTTCTTTGAGGGATGTTCCCGCAGAGGATGCAGTTCCTTTAATTAAAAAAGTGCTTGATGATGAATCTTTACAACTACGTTCGATGGCGATATTTGCTTTAGGGATTAAACAAACACCGGATTGCTACCCGATTTTAATCCAAACATTGGAATCTGATAAAGATTATGGCATCAGAGCCGATGCTGCGGGTGCTTTGGGATATTTGGGTGATACTAGAGCTTTAGAACCTTTATCGCGAGCTTTTTACGAAGATACGGATTGGTTGGTACGTTTCAGTGCTGCTGTAGCCCTAGGAAATTTGAAAGATAATCGCGCTAAGGAAGTACTTTATAAAGCCCTTGAAAGTGAAGAAATTGTAATTCAGCAAGCTGCTATTGCTGCTTTAGGAGAAATCAAAGATATCGAATCTGTAGACAAAATCCTCCGCTTTGCTCAATCGGATGATTGGTTAGTACGTCAGCGTTTAGCAGAAGCTTTAGGAAACCTTCCCACCGATCAAAGTATCTCAGCTTTAAAATATTTACAAAAAGATAGCCACAATCACGTTAGCGAATCGGCAAGAATTTCCCTATCAAAACTTGAGCAAGCCAAGGATAAACTGTCATAGAAACCGATACTACTCGGTTAAACTTTCTTAAACTCATTTTCACAACCCCCAGCTTATTTCCCTCCTTTCCAAGGAGAGCGAGGGAGGATCTCGTCTTAACTGACAAGTATTGTGATAGAAGCCGAAATTAACATCTACAATCAAAATTCTTTTGTGGTACGGGCATCCCTGCCCGTTGTAAACTTATTTTATTGCTGATTCAGAATTCTTTTGTGGTTAAGGCATCCCTGCCGTTAAATCCCTGCCGTTAAATAATATATTCTCAGCTACGAAACATTTGATTTTCTTAACTTTCTGGCAATATAGTACGTCCTACCTGTTACATTTTTAAAAGCGGGATTATAAAAACTTTGATGTAAGGTTATTTGCCGAAGATGAATATTGAAGAATTTTTTGAATTAAGTGCTGGTAAATGGTTTTCTCATCGTACTAGCCATCATTTGGCTTTTAAACAATCTGAAGGTGGTAAATCAGATATTATTATTGAAACTTTAGCAGCAGATCATCCAGAAGTAATTAAATTGTGCGAGCAACACCAAGTTGAACCTAGCAGTGGAAATAGTGGTGCTAGAGTAACTTGGAATGGAACAATGGAATGGGATAAAGAAAAACACGAAGGTTCCACCGTTTTAGTTGCGATACCTAATTTAGATAATCCCACCGAAGGTAAGTTGCTGCGAGAAATGGGTTACGCAGAAAAAACCCCAGTTGCTGGAACTTATAAAATGGGTAGCGATGATGCCCTTACCTTAACTACAGAATACGAAACTATGTGGTCTGAAGAACGTTTATGGTTCGCAAGCCCCAATTTACGGATGCGCGTTGGTATTCTCAAGCGTTTCGGTGGTTTCAGCATGGCTTCTTTCACTTCGGAAATTCGCATGGGTGGAAATGCTTCTGCTGCCAAACAAACTGATGCAGCAACTAACAGCGCATCATAAATTATTAGCTAATAACTAATGTAGAGACGTAGCATTGCTACGTCTCCTGCTTGCTAAATCTGAAAAACCAAATTCATGAGCTAGTTGATGTACCTTTTTTATTAGTTGTTCTGCTTCTTGGCTTTTTAGCTGGCGCTGATTGATTTGAACTGCTTTCAAGTTTAGTTACTGTCTTGGCAACATTATCAATTTGAGTTTTCATTGTCTCAAATCCAGCTAATTTTTCCACAACAGCTTTTAACTGTTCTTGCTGATTGTTTAACTGTGCGTCAATTTCCCCTAATTTTGGGTTTTGTGGCAATTCAGCATTCCCTTTATCTAAACGAGCGATATTTTGTTCCAGTTTTTCTGTACTTTTAGTTAAATTCTCAACCTTGGTTGGAATATAAGAAACAACTTCTAATTTCTCGCTCAATGATTGTAATTCCATTTGTGTCTGACTATTACCTTCTATCGTTTTTGTCAGACTTTCTCTTGTATGAGTATTGGCTTTATCCAGTTGAGTAAGATGTTTTTCAAGTTTTTGTGTAGTTTGGTTTAAATTCTCAACCTTACCAAAAACCGAAGTTACTGCTTCTAATTTCTCGCTTAATTCCTGCAAACTTTTTTGAGAAAGATTATTATTGCTTTCTATAGTTTGAGTAAGACTCTCTTTTGTTTGATTATTGGCTTTATCTAGCTTGTTAAGATGAGCTTCCAGCTTTTCTGTAGTTTGGGTTAGATTATCAACCTTGCTAGAAACAGAAGAAACAACTTCTAATTTTTCGCTCAATTCCTGCAAACTATTTTGACAAACATTATTATTACTTTCTATAGTTTGAGTAAGACTCTCTTTTGTTTGATTATTGGCTGCATCTAGCTTGTTAAGATGAGCTTCCAGCTTTTCTGTAGTTTGAGCTAGACTATCCACTTTACCAGAAACCGAAGAAATTGCTTCTAATTTCTCGCCAAATCCTTTTAAGCTCTGCTGATAAATATTTTGATTATCTTGTATTGCTTGAGTCAGACTTTCTCGGGTTTGATTATTGGCTTTATCTAACTCACCAAGATGGGCTTCGAGCTTTTCTGTAGTTTGAGTTAGATTATCAACCTTACCAGAAACCGAAGTTACTGCTTCTAATTTCTCGCTTAGTGCTTGTAATCTCTCCTGAAAAAGATTTTTATTATCTTCTATAGCTTGAGTCAGACTTTCTCGGGTTTGATTATTGGCTTTATCTAACTCACCAAGATGGGCTTCGAGCTTTTCTGTAGTTTGAGCTAAATTATCAACTTTACCAGAAACCGAAGTTACTGCTTCTAATTTCTCGCTTAGTGCTTGTAATTTTTCTTGGGAAAGATTCTTGCTACTTTCTAATGCTTGAGTAAGGCTTTGCTTGGTTTGAGCATTTTTTTTATCCAACTCACTCAGATGAACTACAACTTTTTCTGTAGTTTCAGTTATATTTTTAACTTTACCTTTTAAAAATTCAGAAGATTCGGTTTGATTTTTGTTATTGTCAGCGACTATTTGAGTCAACTGCTTATTTAACTCACTTGTTTCTTCCACAAGCTTTAATAATTTTTCTTGTTCGACTTTACTGGCACTAATCCCATTTTTTATTTGAAAAACCAATATGGTAACTATTAGAGCAAAAAATACTGATACCGTGGAGAGAATTTGCAGTGTCATCCCTATTTTTATCCTTAGCGTAAATTATAGTTAGTTATTCATCCTATGTTTATTTTTTATAAAAGATAGAATGATACATCATCATATATTAAGCAAAGCTATTTTGTAGAGTAAAAAATTTACCATTCAAAATTATTTCCATATAATGTTAATTTATTTTAAATTTAAACAATAATAAATTCACCCTATTTCGACAAAGGGTGAGAGCAAGAATCTTTGCCTCTAACTCTAAAGCATTCAAATATTTAACAAACGAGACAATGTTTGTGGCAGTGGCAGCACAATTATAATTAACAGTGCAATTGCTATAAGCCCCAAAACATCACGCTTATTATCCAGTTCCGTCACATCGTTTAGAGCAGGTTCGTCAGCTAAGCGTACAAATAATATCAAGTAAAGTGCCCACAGTAAATACTGTTGCTGAACAAAGGAAAGCAGCAGCAACAAAAAACGAGCAGTTTGTCCGATAATCATCGCCGTTTTCTGTCCAAACATAGCGTGAACAATGTGCCCGCCATCAAGTTGTCCCACGGGCATCAAATTTAATGCCGTCACAATTATTCCCAAGAAACCCGCTATTGCAACTGGATGTAAATCTATTGCCATATCAGAGGTTAACTGAGCGCCCAATGTTAGTTTTGAAATCAATGAGATTAATATAGAATGCCTGGGATTTAAAGCATCAGTATTTAATAATTGTGCTTCTTCTGCCATCGGAACTACCTGCGAATTAGCTAAACCCCATATTAATAAAGGCAAACTTGCCAAAAAACCAGCCAAAGGTCCAGCAATACTAACATCGAACAAAGCTTTACGATTGGGTACCGGGCTACGCATTTGAATAAATGCGCCAAAGGTTCCCAAGAAAAGAGGCATGGGAATAAAATAAGGCAGTGTAGTGCGAATTTTGTAAAATTTTGCTGCCAAATAATGGCCCATTTCATGTATGGCTAAAATGGTCATTAACGACAAAGCATAAGGTAAGCCCCGCAATATTAAACTTGGATTCGAGGATATTTCTTCCGTCGTATATTCAATACCGGCAATATTAGTTCCCACTAAAGTAGTGGTTAATAAAGTAGCTCCTAGCAACAATAAGGCTAATCCCGGTTTAGTCAATTTTTCTGGTTCTCCAGCAGCAGCTTTAGCAGCTTGATGATTGGGAACTAGCAAAAATATCGGCTTGCCGTTAAAATCTTCTTGAAAAATTAAAATGAAGCGATCGCCAAACTGTGCTTCGATGTTCTCTTTTATCTGCTTGTAAGCATTCAAAGCTGAAGTTCTTAATTGCCCCCGACAAATCACAGCTTGAGGACGGTATTCAATATTGTGAATATAGTACACAGACCAAGGAAAACAAGAGCGGAGTTGACTTTCCTCTGCTGGTTCAATAGGACGCAATTTTGCTGATTCTACAGTAGGCTGTACAGCTTTCTGTTGTATATCAACTGCTTCAGATGGTTTTTTCTGTTGCTTAACCGGAATACGGCCCCACTCAAATAGTACATTGTATAATACAGTACAAACTATCAAGGATCCAAAAAACAACCCTAATGGTATTTGATTGCCATACTTGATTGCCCAACTAATCCATATTATCGGTGGTGCCATCAATACTAACCACAACAGCCAAGGAGGAGTTTTCGTTAGTTTCGTAACCTCCCTTCTGAGGATATAGTAAATCAATATTCCTAAAATAATTAGAAGCAAAAATGTCATTTTATTTTCATTTATTCTTTTGGAAATTTCCTGTCGTAGTGTTATTACTGCATACAAGCGTCAAAAAAAATGCAGAATCAATCAAATTTTTTGCGGAAACTGTTGTCAATCATTGCTTATCGTATGTAACCGAAACTTTCCCTAAATTTTGGATTTTAGACTTTAGATTTTGAGGACACTGCGTTGGGCGGTGAATCTAGTTGGGGGTGTCGGTTTCCGTCCCCCAAACTAGTGTTAGCGGAGCGTCTCCCGGAGGGAGATACCCGGAGGGGTTCCCGAGGCAGCGCGGTCTTGGGGGTCTCCCCCATGAGCGACTGCCGCCCACTTCAAGCAAGTGTCCGGTATTTTAGATTAAACTTTGAACCAACGACGAAAAGTATAATCCTTGCACGGTAAAATCCCATATTCCTTTTTTCGCCCTAAGGTACGAGCAAATGAATAGACTTGATTCGGTTTGTGACTTATCAATAATACTTGCATCCTAAATCCTGTGCATAAATTTTTACCTTAACGCGCAGTTCATAAGAAAAGCTTCTGCTTTTGAAAAAAGGAGGCAAAAAACAACATTCCTCCATCTAACAACCGAACTAACTATTTTGTCGATAAAAACTTACAAACCTTCTCCTTAACACCATTTTTTCTTATGCGCTCCTCATTCCAAGAGCAGAGTAATCATGCACGCAAGCTACCAAAAGCAATTCTCAACTCTATTTTTGCATTTTCTCCCAATCGAGATACTTTGGGAGGAACAGCTTACTTTATTGTAAGAAACGAAGGCAATATTCTCATTGACTGTCCGGCTTGGGACGAAAATCATCGAGACTTCTTAGAAAATAATGGTGGTGTAGGTTGGTTATTTATTACCCATCGCGGTGCCATTGGTAAAAGTGCAGAAATTCAGAAAGCTTTTGATTGTGAAATTTTAATTCAAGAACAAGAGGCTTATTTATTACCAGAATCAAAGGTTACTCCTATCAATAGGAAATTTACTATTGATTCGTTATCGCAAATAATTTGGACACCCGGTCATTCTCCGGGTTCGTCTTGTTTGTACTATAATTCCCAAGGAGGAATATTGTTTTCAGGAAGACATTTAGTCCCCAATCGCCAAGCTGAACCCGCACCTTTAAGAACATCTAAAACCTTTCACTGGCATCGGCAAATCAAAAGTATCAAGTTATTATTAGAGACTTTCACACCTCAAACACTTAAGTACATTTGCCCCGGTGCAAATACAGGTTTTCTGAGAGGAGAACGTTTGATAGATAACGCTTACACCAGTTTAGCTAATCTCGATTTAGCAGAGCTACAGAAGGCAAAACCTCTTCTGTAAAAAGATGAGAATTGGGGATCGGGAGAAAAGGATATTGCAGATGGGTAGACAAGGAGAACAATAAATAACTATTAACTCTAATTCCTTATCCCCTAATCGCTAATCCTAACTCCTAACTCCTAACTCCTAACTCCTAACTCCTAACCGTAGCTGTTGACTCTAAGAGTTCAACCGCTGTTTTATATTGAACGTCATCGGAAGTAGCTATTTGATTAATTGTTATTGGTTCGGAGGGCATCACTTTATCTGGAGTAATACCTAATTTATTAATATCCCTATGATTGGGGGTTTCATATTTAGCGATTGTCACCGCTAAACCGGAACCGTCTGATAATTCAAATAATGATTGTATTAAGCCTTTTCCAAAAGTTTTTTCTCCTACGAGAGTGGCACGTTTATTATCTTGTAGAGCACCTGCCAAAATTTCGCTGGCGCTGGCTGTTCCTTGATTTACTAATACAACTAATGGGTCTTTTGTTAATGCTGGGCCGAAAGATTCAAAATTTCCTTCAACACCTCTCCGATTAACTGTATAAACTACAATACCTGAATCTAACCACAGACGAGCAACTTCGATACCAGCTTGTAACAAACCACCAGGATTATTTCGTAAGTCAAGAATGTAGCCATCAGCCCCTTTTTCTTCTAATTCCGTAATTGCATTAGCTAATTCCATTGGGGCATTAGCATTAAATTGAGTCAAGCGAATATAGCCAATATTATTTTTTTTACTTTTTTGCAGTTTCGCGATTACCGGATTTAAGGTAATGCGATCGCGTATGATCGAAATTTCTTTGGGAGAAGAAGAATCTCTCTCTATAACTAAGCTTACAGCAGTTCCAATTCTGCCGCGCATTAAAGAAGCTGCTTCATCAAGAGTGAGATTATCTGTAGGATTACCTTCAATCTTAACAATGCGATCGCGGGGTAGAATTCCTGCTTTTTCGGCTGGAGAACCTGGGATGGGTGAGACTACTTCTAATTTACCAGTTTCAGAGTTTAAAGCAATTTGCAATCCAACCCCTGTTAATTCCCCAGAAGTATTTACTTGTAGACTGCGATACTGTCGCGGGTCTAAAAACCTTGTAAAAGGGTCATCAAGGGTTTTGAGCATATTTTGAATTGCTTGATAAGCTGTTTGGCTGTCTTTGAGCCTTGTTTTTAGAGCTTTTTGCCGCACTTGTGCCCAATTTTGATGGTTAAAAGTGTTATCTAAATAAGTCCGATTCACTATTCGCCAGGCTTGGGATACTAGTTTCTGCTCATCTGTTAAAGCGGCTGCTGGGGAGCAAAAGCTACCAAATGTCAGCCAAAACGCCATTATGAAAGATAAAATACTCCGAAAAACCTTTGAATTATCCATATACTCGATCTTTACTTTTACTTTAACGAAATTTACATATCTCAAAGCGGCTTTCGCGATCTCCAATAAAATGAAATCTATCTCTCGATTATGTTACTTTTTTTATAGAAGTGTTTTTTCCACAATTGATTTGGGGCAAAAGACTTCTAATTAATTGGGTAAATAGCGCCCGCTAAACGCTATGATCTACTTTGTATCCATCTATTTTTTAGTGGGTCGGGTGCAATTAGAACGCAATACATTCCCTCCTGAGAAACTGTTAATTTTCTTAAATTATCATCACTCTGATAGTTTAAAGGTAAATTGACTTTCTTGGTGTCCGTTCAAAATCTTGGTTGGCTGATGAAGCCGATCCCAAGAGATAATTATCAACCGCAATCTATATCTAGGAATCTGGGTTGTATGACCAACGTAATTGACTGGTTTGATGAGCGCTTAGAAGTCCAAGCGCTAGCTGATGACGTTACAAGTAAGTATGTTCCTCCCCATGTAAATATTTTCTATTGCTTGGGTGGAATAACTCTTACTTGCTTTTTAATCCAGTTCGCAACTGGATTTGCAATGACTTTCTATTACAAGCCAACTGTTGCTGAAGCTTATTCTTCCGTTGAGTTCATCATGAACGAAGTAAGCTTTGGTTGGCTGATTCGCTCCGTTCATCGCTGGTCTGCCAGCATGATGGTATTGATGATGATTTTGCACACCTTCCGAGTTTATTTAACCGGTGGTTTCAAAAAGCCCCGCGAATTAACTTGGGTAACTGGTGTAGTTTTGGCTGTAATCACCGTTTCTTTCGGCGTGACTGGCTACTCTTTACCTTGGGACCAGATTGGTTACTGGGCTGTAAAAATTGTAAGTGGTGTTCCAGAAGCAATTCCTGTAGTCGGAGTTTTAATTTCTGACTTATTGCGTGGCGGTTCCAGTGTAGGACAAGCTACTTTGACTCGCTACTACAGCGCGCATACATTCGTACTACCTTGGTTGATCGCAGTATTTATGCTGGCGCATTTCTTGATGATTCGCAAACAAGGTATTAGCGGTCCGCTTTAAGTTCGAGCCAAATACTTTGATCTAAGCGGAATTTCAGGAAAACTAAAACAGCGGCGGAATATGACATCTCTAAAACTACAAGTAATGAATTATTTGTTTTAAAATTGGTCTAATAACAGACCGGCCGCAAGCAAATACTTCTACCTTCAGTTTTAGAGGCTAAAGATTCCTTTATCACTGCATGGTGAGCCGACAGTTGAATCGAGATTCACAATACTCAACTTCAATAGAAGAGTACCTAAAAAAATGGCAACAGTAAAGAAACCGGATCTAAGCGATCCACAATTGAGAGCCAAATTAGCAAAAGGCATGGGTCACAATTACTATGGTGAACCAGCTTGGCCTAATGACTTGCTCTACGTTTTCCCAGTTGTAATTATGGGTTCCTTCGCTTGTATCGTAGCTCTAGCAGTGCTAGACCCTGCGATGACGGGAGAACCAGCAAATCCCTTTGCAACACCTTTAGAAATTTTACCTGAGTGGTATTTGTACCCAGTTTTCCAAATTTTGCGTTCGCTTCCTAACAAGCTTTTAGGAGTGTTAGCAATGGCTGCGGTACCTTTAGGACTAATTCTCGTTCCCTTCATTGAGAACGTGAACAAGTTCCAAAATCCTTTCCGTCGTCCCGTAGCAACCGCTGTATTCTTGTTTGGAACTTTGGTTACTATCTATTTAGGTATTGGCGCAACTTTGCCATTGGACAAGTCTCTTACTTTAGGACTTTTCTAGCAGAGCTTCATAGCTTCTTGAAAGCATAGGTAAGCTTTAGCGCCTGTGGAGTTTCTCTTAAAAGGGTTTGTGTAGCTACTTTTGAGGAACTCTAACAGGCGCTGAGTTTAATAAAACTGATAATTGTATAAATTTGACCGATTTTTACCCTAAGAGCGCAGGATGTTGAAAGTAACCCCTAGCAATCAACATTCAAAAACTGAAACTAAGTATAAATACTTGAGTAAAGTATAATAATTTTTAAAATATTTTTAAAGATAATATTTTAAGCGTTACAGAATAAACTATAATCTAAAACACCTTAAAGCTCTTTTTCTTTCCCTGCTTTGACAATCCGATAAGCCTCTATTAGTCAAAATATCAAAAAAACGCAATTGGGAATCGAGACTATTGTATTAGAGTCGAAATATCAACTTAAGGATATATAGTAAGGTAGTAAAATAGTTAACATATGGAGTCCTCGTAAATTTGAATAAGCATTTAAGTCCATGAACGAACCCCAGTGAATTCAGATTATGTATGGGACTTTTTAAAGTAAGAAGAGCAAATCATATTTCAAGATCTGAGTTTTATAAACTATAAAAGATGTAAGTAAAACTAATTCACTAATATAGAAGTCAAGGTCAATGCTAGCAATTGTGGAGCAAGACCATCTGACGGTTAAGAGCGAACTCAAGCTTCTAAACCTAGTACAACAATGGTTTGAACAATTCTGTCTGCGTAATTTATCTGGGCTTAGTTGGCTCGAAAGTCAACAGTATCGACTTAATTTAGCATTAGCCGAAGGCTTTACAAATGCCGTTCGTCACGCGCATCAAGCTTTACCACCAGAAACAAACATTGATATTGATGTATTGTTGTGGAATGACAAACTAGAAATTAGAATCTGGGATTACGGTAAGCCATTCAATCCAGATGCAATAGACGAACCAGAGCCCGGTACTCTACAAGTAGGGGGGTATGGGTGGTTTTTATTAAGAAGATTAGCTGATAAAGTTGTTTACGAACGCGATACGGATGGCAGAAACTGTTTACTCATCGTCAAATATGGTACGCAAGAAAATTAATTGGGACTAGGGATGATTGTAAAATGTGTACGTTAGTTTACAAACTAGTCCCGAGCATCATCGATTTTGCAAAAAATCTATTTGACTGGATTTAATGACGTTTTTTGAAAGCATGTTCGTATTTTTCCGAGATTTTTAACAAAACTAACATTGCCGCTCTATAAGGGAAAAATCCAAGTAAGTAAATCGGCACAAATGAATTTAGCTATATAACAGAATGTATTTCCACAAAATCTTTCGGATTGCTACCCTACTATTGGAGAACCCTTGCGGGTAAGGGTAGTACCTGAGTTGCAATTACGGTGCAAGGTGAACAGCAGACGCTGGGCTAACGTTCCACTCGTTGGGGACATAGCTTGATTTTTTTTATGCCCACTTATACCAATTCTGTATGAGGTTGCGCTTTATCGCCCTCACTCTGTAGGAGTGGGGCTATTCAAACAAAGCCCCTCCGGGTATCTTCCTCCGGGAGACGCTCCGCTAACACTAGTTTGGGGGACGGAAACCGACACCCCCAACTAGATTCACCGTCTACACGGGCTGAATTCTGCCCATCTTTATTAAGAAATGGTATTACTTATTCTGCTTTGTTAGTTAATGCACAGTTAGATTGTATAACTCGAAAAGTTGAAATTATTCTAGTGCCGGTAAAACAGTTCACGCTTTATGTTTAAATTACAGCAGACAAATTCTGAATAATTTCACTTGAGTACGCCGGAAATTTTATTGCAAGTAATCATTCGAAATTTATACAGGAAATATATCTATTATAAAAATCTTATATAAAATTTTAAACAAATTTGTTACTCTAATTTAAAGAAATTTTAAAGAAACTTCACAAAAACTTAAAACTTATAAAAAGTGTATAAAATAAACTTTTAGATACCCGTATACATAGCATTAGAGTTACAGCTAGATATTTGTTAAAATTTGGCAGCGACTGTCAAAAAAACTATTTAGTGCCTTGTTTTGTTAGCCTTTAATTAGTGAAATATATTTATACAGATTTTTTATGTAAAAAAACAGTAAAAGCAGAAAGAGCAAAATTGCAATCGGAAAAAATGTATTATCTAAAAAAATTGTGCGTGAATATAGTTATTGGTTTTTATGGCTATATCACTAATATAAATTTAGCAAATCATAAAATTATTATTAAGGCAATGGGATAATGCATTTTCATAATCTTTATAATATAGATCGGGAATATAAAAAATGTTAATTACAAAAACAAATAAAAAAAATTACGTTAATTTTATCAAGAGCAAAAGTAATCAAAAGCTCAATCACATTTTCGTTTTTTTAGAAGTTTTTTCTCGTGAAGGTGGTATTCAATCTTATGTAAAAGATGTGTTTAAAGCTTATAACACATTATCAGAACCCCTTTATGGAGAAGTGTTTTTACTCAGAGATGAAAAAGGTTGTGTTAATCCTTTTGAATCAGAACGATTGCAATTTCACTATTTCAAAGCTAAATCTTTTCAGGTCGGACGAACAAAGATGACTTTGGCATTGCTAAAACGTTTAATTCAACAACGTCCCGAACATGTATATTGCGGTCACGCTTACCTCGCCCCTTTGGTTGGTACCTTATGTCAACCTTTAGGAATCCCTTATACCGTAATTACTCATGGTAAAGAAGTTTGGCAGCAACTACCTAAACTAATTCAAACTAATCTCCAAAAAGCTTCACAAATTTGGACAGTAAGTCGCTATACTCGTGAAATTGCCAGTACTGCCAATAGTTTAAATACTAGTAAAATCAAAATTTTGCCTTGTGCCGTTAATGGCGATCGCTTTACTCCAGGAGCAAAACCAGAAAATTTGCTTGATCATTATGGCTTAAAGGGAGCAAAAGTTTTGATGAGCGTAACGCGATTGTGGTCTGGTGATATTTACAAAGGAGTAGATGTTACGATTCGAGCATTATCGCAAATAGAAACAGTTTTTCCTGAAGTTAAATATTTAGTAATTGGACGTGGTGATGACAAACCCCGCTTAATACAATTGGCAAAAGATTTAGGAGTAGAGGAAAAAGTAGTCTTTGCTGGATTCGTTCCTACAGAGGAATTAGTAGAGCATTATCGTCTAGCTGATGCTTATATTATGCCGTCTCAAGAAGGTTTTGGTATTGTTTATTTAGAAGCAATGGCTTGTGGCATACCCGTATTATCAGGTGATGCTGATGGTTCTGCGGATCCGTTACAAGATGGTAAATTGGGTTGGCGAGTACCGCATCGCGATTCCGATGCTGTTGCAGCAGCTTGTATTGAAATTCTCAAAGGAAATGACCAACGCTGTGATGGAGAATGGTTGAGAAAACAGGCAATCTCAGAATTCGGTATGGAAGCGTTTCAACAACGATTGCAGCAACAGTTTTTATCTTCAATTAAAAAAGTTAGGAATTGAGAGCCTTGAGTTGGGGCAAGAAATTCTTTTCTGCTCTGTGAAGTCTAGACAAGCCAGACATCACTTCCTAATTCAGTGGGAGCATGGCAGCAGTTATCCCTTGGTAGGCTTGCACGGCTGAGCCGTCCGCACATCAAGATATTTGCGTTTACTTTTTTCTTGATCGCTGCTTGGTTTTTGCATATTTATCAAGAAAAAATAAAACACTTATCTTATTATGCCAAAAATGAAGCACAAAACACA
>JBCBPQ010000175.1:0-15016 GCA_039820645.1 Cyanobacteria bacterium J06633_8
CGTTATTTTGCCAAAGGTAGAGTTCGTGCCGGATTACCCCTTGAGGATGATTAACAGTGAACAGTTAACAGTGAACAGTGAACAGTGAGCAGTTAACAGTGAGCAGTTAACAGTGAGCAGTTAACTGTTCACTGTTAATCATCCTCAAGGGGTAATCCGGCACGAACTCTACCTTTGGCAAAATAACGTCCGAATTGGAGTTCGTAAACTTCATCTTCGTCTTGGGTTTCTACTTCTAAATCCGAACAAGCATAACTAACGCACAATAGAGCATAACCTTTTCTTTGTAGGTGAGGGGATAATCCTACAGCTTCGGGTTGAGAAATATTTCCCTTGATTACTCTAACGGCACAAGTGGTACAAGCACCATTGCGACAAGAAAACGGTAACTCTACACCTTGTTTCTCAAAGCTATGCAAAATGTAACGATCGTTGGGAACTTCTAAGGTGTGGGTTATCTCTTTGGCTCTATCTCGAACTGTGACTTTGTATGTAGAGGACATGATGATTTCGGATTTTGGATTCGGTAATTATAGAATTATTCTCTCAAGGATTGCAGTTTATTTGATTTCAATGTAAGATATCATCTTATGGCACCTGGAGAGGTGGCCGAGTGGTTGAAGGCGCAGCACTGGAAATGCTGTTTACCCGAAAGGGTAACGAGGGTTCGAATCCCTCCCTCTCCGTTTTCAAAAGTAGACTATATTGAATATTCAAAGCTAAGAATTTGTTTTAGCTTTTTCTTATCCCATGTATATAAAATACGTGGGTTATTTTTTTAATTTAATCCTGAATGCATTTTAAGTGCAGAAGTTCGGCAAACCCAACTGTTATCGTAGCAATTTAATTTCACCAAAATATTGTATTCAAGCAAAAATACTGTAGAAAGATGAGTATAAAAGTATTTTTTATTACTTAAGCAACTAAAAATATATTGAAATTATAATAATTATGTAATAGTGATGATGACCTTAAGCAGAGGTTATGGTATAGCTGCAACGGAAAATTAAGATTCGGATTAGCAAACCTTAACATTATTAGGACTCTAATTTCTTAAGCACTCAAAGTTGAAATTAATCTGTCATCAGTTTTTCGTAGAAATTCTATTAGCTGTATAGGTAAAAGAATGAAAAGATTGGCATTGCTGATTGGGGTAAGCGATTATGAATACGAGTTGAATCCCCTGCCAGGTGCCCTTAAGGATGTTGATGCGATGCAACGTGTTTTGCAGCATCCAGGTATGGGTGATTTTCCCGTAGATAATATCAAGGTATTAAAAAATCCACAGATACCAAATGTGACTATGGAGATTGAGAAAATTTTCTCTAGTTGTCAGGAAGATGATTTGGTATTGCTGTATTTTTCAGGACATGGAATCAAAGATGATAACGGCAATCTTTATTTAGCTAGCAGTCAAACTTACAACCATCCTAACGGACAATTAATTACTTCAAGTACGGTGCCTGCAAGTTTTGTACATAAGATAATGAATAAAAGTCCTTCCAGGAGACAAGTCATTATTCTTGACTGTTGCTTTAGCGGTGCTTTTGCTAGGGGTATGACTGTAAAGAATGACGGGCATATAGATATTAAAAGTCAATTGGGAGGAGAAGGAAGAGCAGTTTTAACTTCTTCTACTTCTACTCAATATTCTTTTGAGGAACAAGCTTCCAATCATTCTATCTATACGCGCTTTCTGGTTGAAGGAATTGAAAATGGTAAAGCTGATATAGATGGCGATGGTGTGATTTCACTTGATGAACTACATGAATATACTCGCAGGAGAATGCAGGAAACAGCACCTAAAAGTAAACCTGAAATTTATGCTTTTGAAGAAGGTTGTAAAATTCAGTTGTCTAAGGTATGTGCAACTCTTCAAACAAGTTATTCTCTGATTAAAAATCAGATAAATTTTGGCGAGTTAAAGTTAGGAAGAATGCAGCAAGAACAAAATGCTGATGATTCTTTGTTGCAATTCGATTATCTACCCAACTTCTTAGAACCGTTTGAGTCATTTATTAAGAATTTAATTAATCAAATATCATATTTTTCTAATATCCAAAATCCTGAAAATTATTTATCCAATACTTCTGAATTTCAAATCTTAGAATCCATTAGAAAAGCTTCGGAGGCTGATTTTGTATTTGTACTTGAAAATGATTGCTATGATAATTGTGTTGTTAAATCCCAAAGCAATTTAGCAGAGAATATAAACAAGAATGCTTATATCAATATATTAAATACTACAATTTTTCCAATTATTTCTTACGAATCAGTTTTCAATCCTTCCTATCATGGGACATACAAAGTTAATGAGTATGGAAATAGTTATGCTAATGTTTTTGCGATTATACCGATAAAAATGCCTCCGAAAGCTGAAATTATGGTAGTTTGCGGCTTACCTCGCGATTCATGTTTACTTGCAGATGCATACGGCAAAATTTTATCGAGTTTTTATCAAAGTACTCAAGAATCATTAGAGCCTATGTTTGTAGAAGCAGCGATTATTGATGCTTTAAAAAAGGATTTTGAATTCGTGTCGAAATCACTATATGACAGACGCTTTCAACTATTTAGCGAAAGATTACAAAAAATGGTTGTTTATTTTGAACCGGTTATTTGTATAGATGCTAATGAATTTTTTATTAGTGGTTGGGAAGCTTTAGCAAGAGATACCCAAACCTTAACTGCTCCCGTTGATTTATTCCAAGCCGCTGAATTATGGGGTTCTCAATTTAAACTTGAATTAGACCAATATTTTCTGAAAGTTGCAGCACAAAGTTATAAACAAGCGAGAAAATCAAAACAAAGAAGACCTAGCGATGTTGTACCATTATCAGTTAATGTATATCCAGAATCATTAATTCAAGAAGCATATTTTGAAACTGTTAGAGAAATTATTGACCAAAATATTATTTCACCACGAAATTTAATCTTAGAAATCTCAGAAAAATCTGAATTGCCTAAGTTTAATCATGGTGTCAGATTAGAGAATCCTTTAATTTTTTTCAAAAATAAACTTTTAGAATATGTTCATCAATTCAACATTAGATTTGCTATTGATGATTTTGGAGTTGGTCATTCTTCTGTTTCTCGACTGGTAGGTTTGAACCCATGTCACGTCAAAATTGACCGTGAAATTCTGCATCATCAATCCAATCATTTAATTATTAATTTTGTTCATCAAATAGTTAAAGCTAATAATTTATATCCACCGAATGTCATTGTCGAAGGAGTAGATGAAGAAACTCCAATTAGTTTATATCAATTGAAAAACATGGGTGTAAATTATATTCAAGGACATATTATTGGTAAACCCGAACCAGAAGTGTATCGTCTCAGTCAAGAAAAATATATGGAACTTAAAAAAATGATTTCTGGAGAATAGGTAACTGGTAATTGCTAACTGGGCATGGGGAATTAACGATAACTGTTCACTGTTCACTGGCAATTTCAATATTAACTAAAGCCAATTACGAAAAACCATAATGCAAAGTTTGTATTTCTAAACACATTTAGGTTAACTCATAGTTCTTGTAAACAATCGCAAAGCTATCGCGAATCACCCAGCGAACAAAAACTATAATATAAAATTTGGCAAAACTCTAAAATAAAAAAGACTTGCAGTATCGCTGCACTCAGTTAAGAATTAATACGGTAAAGCACGCGGAGTAATAAGACGGTGAGTCAGTCATTTGATTACGATTTAGCGATCGTTGGCGCTGGAGTAGGTGGACATGGTGCTGCCTTACACGCCGTTAGTTGCGGATTGAAAACCGCAATTATTGAAGCTGGTGATATGGGGGGAACCTGCGTTAATCGTGGTTGCATCCCCTCGAAGGCTTTACTTGCAGCTTCGGGAAAGGTACGGGAGTTACGCGATGCTTACCATCTCAAAGCTCTGGGAATTCAAATTGATAACGTTCAATTTGAAAGAGAGGATATCGCCAATCATGCCAATAATTTGGTGGCGAAGATTCAAGGAGATTTAACTAACTCTCTCAAACGTCTCAATGTTGATATTATTAAAGGTTGGGGTAAAATTGCTGGAAAACAAAAGGTTATAGTTGATACTCCCAACGGTGAAAAAACTATTACAGCTAAAGATATTATTCTTTCCCCCGGTTCGGTTCCTTTTGTGCCGCCGGGGATTGAAGTTGATGGTAAAACCGTATTTACTAGCGACCAAGCGGTAAAATTGGAATGGTTGCCGCAATGGGTAGCAATTGTCGGTAGTGGTTACATCGGTTTGGAATTTTCCGATGTTTATTCGGCTTTGGGTTGCGAAATCACTATGATTGAAGCTTTACCCCAGTTAATGCCGGGATTTGACCGCGATATTGCTAAACTTGCTGAAAGAGTATTGATAAATCCTCGCGATATTGAAACTTATTCTGGAATATACGCTAAAAAAATTATTCCTGGTTCGCCGGTAATAATTGAATTAGCAGATTTTAAAACTAAAGAAGATGTTGACGTATTAGAAGTTGATGCTTGTCTGGTTGCTACGGGAAGAATTCCAGCGACACAAAATATCGGTTTGGATTCGGTAAGCGTTGAACTTGATAGACGCAAGTTTATCCCGGTAAATGACTCGATGGCAGTATTAAGTCAAGGGGAACCTGTACCCCATTTATGGGCGATTGGTGATGCTACTGGCAAGATGATGTTGGCTCATGCTGCTTCTGCTCAAGGTATTGTTGCTGTGGAAAATATTTGCGGTAGAACAAAGGAAATTGATTATTCTAGCATTCCCGCAGCTGCATTTACTCATCCAGAAATTAGCTATGTGGGAATGACTCAAGAACAAGCTAAAGAAAAAGCTGAAACTGAAGGCTTTGAAGTTGGTATAAGTAAAAGTTATTTCAAAGGTAATTCCAAAGCTTTAGCAGAAGGAGAAGCTGACGGAATCGCCAAGGTTGTATATCGCAAAGATACTGGAGAAGTGCTGGGAGTCCACATTTTCGGACTTCATGCTGCCGACATTATTCACGAAGCTAGTGCGGCGATCGCTAATCGTCAAAGCGTTAATTCCCTGGCTCATTTAGTCCACGCTCATCCGACACTTTCCGAAGTTTTGGATGAAGCATACAAGCGAGCGGCTGTCAGTTAACAGTTAACAGTGAACAGTTAACAGTGAACAGTGAACAGTTAGGAGTGTAGAGACGGGGCGCAGTGCTACGTCTGTACAGTTAGGAGGCACGAAATGTAGTGGGAGCGTCTCGCTCCCTACCGAAAATAAAGTTGTGAATTTAAATTATCTTCCTCTTCTATCCTTTCTCCCAATTACCAATTACCAATTACCAATTACTAAATAACAATGCAAATCCGTCGTCGTCCCCCCAATCCCGATATTGCTGTAATGTCTTTGCGGTATCAAATTGCTGAAGCTGATGCCAATCCAAATAATATTTTGGAAGAAATTATTTGGTATAAAGAAGCGGAAGTTGACCAAATGCGCGAAAAGCAATCTTTACAGGATTTGCAGCGTCAAGTTGCTCATGTTCCACCCAGTAAAGATTTTCTGGCTGCTCTACGTCAAGGTAAAACAAAGCCAGCTTTAATTGCAGAAGTCAAAAAGGCTTCTCCCAGTAAAGGAGTCATACGGGAAGATTTTGACCCCGTACAAATTGCTCTTGAGTATGAAAAAGGTGGGGCTAGCTGCCTTTCTGTACTTACAGATAAAAAGTTTTTTCAAGGCAGTTTTGAAAATCTATCTAAGGTAAGGGCTGCTGTAGATCTACCTTTACTATGTAAGGAATTTATTATTTATCCTTACCAAATGTATTATGCAAGAGTTCGCGGTGCTGATGCAGTTTTGCTGATTGCGGCAGTACTAAGCGACCAAGATTTGCAATATTTTCTCAAAATTGCTAAGGCTTTAAAATTAACTGCTTTGATTGAAGTTCATACTCTAGAAGAACTTGACAGGGTTTTAGCTTTGGATGGTGTTTCCCTGGTTGGTATCAACAATCGTAATTTACAAGACTTTTCTGTTGACTTACAAACTACTTGTAAGTTATTACAGGCAAGGAATAAACAATTGCAAGAACGCAATATTCTTGTTGTGAGCGAATCGGGATTATATACCCCATCCGATTTAAGTTTAGTGGCAACTAGTGGTGCATCTGCGGTATTGATTGGTGAATCGTTGGTGAAACAACCAGATCCAGCTTTAGCTATTACCAATCTATTTACAACATCTTCATAACTAATAAATTTGTTGGCTGTGTAAAAATTCATCTATCGCACATCTTGAATCAAGCCAAACGAATATCAACCCATCATTTTTTAACTTTATGGAGCAAATTCCACTTCCTTCACCCATACATTACGAATTATTGCTGCAATTGCTCGAAAGGCAAACAATGACAGCAGTTAATCAAAATCCCAATTTACGGAATCAGGTAAATCAATTAATTATTACTCTCCGTAAAGCTGCCGTGCAACAAAAGCAATTAGAGCAAGTTTGCCAGGTTTCTTCTATGGAAGTCTCCCATCGTTGGTCTATCAACCATCTTGCTTCGGGACAAGTAGCAGCTTCTGAATAACCAAAAGCTATCATAACAGCTAGTAGGCAATACAAATTATAGAAGTATCGCCTAAGTTTTGTCGAATGGTTATTTACCGTGAAAACATATAAAAATCTAGTGTCATATCGTCAAGCTTGAAGAGCGCTATATAGCTTAACGCGCGTTACCGACGTACTCCTAAAAAAATGGGAAGCCTGCCCATTTTTTTACAGAGGAATTGTGACTAAGATTATTTTTCGCCCTACAGCAGTTTTCCTGACACTGGCTTGCTGCTGTCTTTATTGTACAGATAGCATAAATAATAAAACAGATACTTAATATACCATTAAATTTAATTGTCATCGCAGAAAAATTATTTAATTCAGAATTAAGAGACAAAAATCGAAAGAGCGGTTGAATAATCAACTCGCTCTTTTAATTTGTATATCGTTACATGTGGAATCAGTTTTCGCAAAAATTGGAGTCTTTGCAACAACATATTTCAATTCTCCATATTGCACTATTCATCATCTATGCTGTTTCCAACCAATCATAAATTTGCTCTAACTGTTCTAAAGTAACCAAACCATACTGCCACAGAATCATTGGCAGGGGACCTGGATCTTGCTCGCTATGCCTCAAAGCTACCGCTAGCGAAGCGGTAGAAATTGATAAATCGTCTTGCAAAAAACGAATCAGTCGCGAATAAGTAGATTGTGTCACTTTTTTCTCACCTCCTTGGGTAGGGTGTATTGTCATATATCTGTCCATTGTGCATCCGTAGCTAGTAGCAAGTAATTCATTTCTCACCGCATAGTTGTTTACTAAACCATTGAGTAAAGATTGTCCTATGCCCGTGCAACAAAGGAGATTGTACGGGAAATAAATATTTTAGCTTGATTTATTCTCAATAGTCTCAAGTAACACTTTGCTGAATTTTAAAAAGTTTAATACTTTCTACTTAAGTAATCACAGCTAATTTCATTTCTTGTAACAAAGATTCCATAGCCTATACTCCCTCATTCGCGACTGTTTACACGTACACCAAAAGGAAGATTTTTGCCATCGCTTATAAATTTTTACTTGACTTTAACCTAATAACTAGCTAATGACTAGCTGCAATGCAAATCTTAACATCACAATCACTTTTTATACTACTGTTATTGATACTTTTTTTCTTAATAATCTTTTCAATATATACCTATTAAGCTATATAAACAGATATACCAGATTCAGTTATTAAGTAATTATGTTGATTCAATAGCATCAATTATTACTTTATCCCCTTCCTTTAATCCTAATTCCTCAGCTCTTCCGGAGCGCAACTCAATTACTTGGTCGATAAGAGTTCTTGGTCCGTAGGTAGGGCAAGGTGCTTTGGTACAGGGGGGTACAGAATTTGCAATATATTGGACTATTCCTTTGTGCAGAAAAACCATATCTAAAGGAACAGGTACATTTTTCATCCAAAAACTAACTGGTTGGGGAGATTTAAATTCAAACAGCATTCCTCGGTTATCTGGTAAAGCTGCTCTGTACATTAATCCCATTGCTTGTTGTTCTGGTGTGCGGGCTACCTCTAATTGAATTTTTGTACCGTCGGGAATTGTTGCAACAGCAGAAATTGGCAGTTCTTGACCTAAATTATTCACGCTTTGGGGACTCTGAGATACGGTGATATCGGGAGATTTTGCTGGTGTCTGTTGAAAACAACTTGTCAGTAAAATACCTAGGGTTATAGGCAATAATAAGCGGTAATATTTCATGAAATTTTTAACTATTACTCCAAATTCGATTCTTTTTAGGTTTTGCATTTTAGCAAATAATTAACAGAAGTATCACAAATTTACAGCTACATTGTCTTCTTTATTACTCGTAATTACCGAACTATAAGCTCTCACTACTAATTTTCATCAATCAATATAATTAACTAATATTAATTTGGCGTTTATTATTTGAAGTAACTGTATAAATTCAGATTTTCTTCATTTTTAAACGCTATCTCTGATAGAAGAAAATCTATAAATAACCGCAACTGTTTATCAAGCAATTAGCGATGAAACACCCAGGCTTCTACAAGTTGTTTGGATAATTTAAAATTAAGAATCTCTTAATACATAGCCAACACCGCGTACAGTTTGAATTAACCGTTTTTGAGTTTCGTCTTCTATTTTTAATCGCAAGTAACGGATATAAACTTCAATTACGTTTGACTCACCCATAAAGTCATAGCCCCAGACATTTTCTAGAATCTGCTCGCGAGTTAAAACTTCACGAGGATGTTCCATTAGGTACTTTAACAGTTCAAATTCTTTCATTGTCAAATCGATGACTCGTTCGTTGTTAATAGCCCGACGAGTAGCTAAGTCTAAGATTAAATCTCCAAAACGTAATTGTTCTGAAGTATCTATATCGGGTTTTAAATACAACTTAACAAGATTCATGAAATTTTCGGAGCGGTAAGGTTTGAGGAAATAATCATCCGCTCCTGCTTCCAAACAAGCAACTCTATCATCAACTGAATCTCTTGCCATTAACATCAGTACCGGAGTACACACGCCGTTACTTCTGAGATTTTTACACAATGAGATTCCCGATTCTCCAGCTAGCATTCTATCGACAACAATCAAAGCTGGTTGTTTTTCGCGGTTATGTTGTAAACCGGAGGTTGTGTTGGAGGCTAAAATCGGTTCGTAACCAATTTCTTTTAAATCTGAAGAAAGCTGACTTGCAAGCTTTTCGTCGCTTTCTATTACTAAAACACAAGGGTTGTAAGCAAGAGTCATTCGCTTTAATATTTTAAATTTACGATTTTATACCATTTCTTGATAAAGATGCACTATTATCTTCCTGAATCAGGACAATTTAGCACTGCCCGATACAGAATTGATATGAGATTTTAGATTTTAAACTTCAAGCTTAAAATGTGAATTTCAAACTTAAAATTTATTTAGTGAAAATAAATTAACAATTACACCCCCTTCAGACGTAATTGTAGGAAGCTATAATCTCAAATCTTTATTGTCAGCCCCAGACAGTTTGAATAAAAGAAAAAGAATAAGAATATCTTCTTTCTTTGAATTAATCAGCGATTACAGGAAACAAAGTTACACCGTTAATTTTAGATAAAATTTACCCCTAGGGAGATAGTAAAACTCTAAAAGCGGAATTAATCGTTACACTTTACGAACAGATAATTTTTATATCTGAGTGAAAACTAAGACGTAAAATTATTGTAATGGTTGCTTTAATTACAATTTATTTAGACTTATTGCCTTTTCTACAATGTTTTAGCACGTCCAAGTTTTAATCGAACATATGAAAATATACTAAATTTTTAAGATTTTTTTAATATTCCTGTTTTTTTATTGCAATATCAAGCTCGTTTTTCAGCGTTGCTGAATTAAGCTATGGATTATATCTACCTACACTTTGTCGTAAGCGGGAAATTTATCTAGAGAGGTAGCATTGCACTTTCTTTCTCAATGTGAAATCACGTTTTCATATTTTTATGCTCGCCAATAAAAATTTTATAGAGGCAATTTATTATTGCCTCTACACCTTGTGAAATAAATATAATTTTTACTTTACGCCGCTAATAACCGTTCAAGGAATTTCTACGGAGGTTGGTTTAGCAATATGAGGTAAACCCCAACCTAATTTTTCTCGTAAAATTCTAAAGAACTCTGGCGGTTGAAGACGAATAAAACGGGCAGTATAATCTGATTTTTCTATTGTTACGTGGTCATCTGGTAACACATAGCACCCGGCATTACCATCAACTGTCATTACTAATTGAGTTGCATTTACCGGATGAATATTAATTGGTTCGCTATCGGGAAATACTAAGGCTCTTGATGCTAGTGAATGGGGACAAATAGGTACTAACTGTAACACTGGCACACCAGGAGCGACTACGGCTCCCCCAGCACTTAAAGAATAAGCAGTGGAACCGGTTGGCGTAGACACAATAATACCATCTGCGGCTATATCTACGGATGCGCGATCGCCAATTGCAATTTCAAAATGGCACATGGAAGTCAAAGGTTCCCGATGCAATACCATTTCATTTAGACACAAGGCTTCCCAAAGTACCGATTCTTTGCGAACAACTTTGACGGCGAGCATTGCTCGTTCTTCAATTTTGTAATTACCATCTAAAAGCTGCTCTATTGCTGATGGTAATTGATTCACATAAGCTTCTGTTAAAAAACCCATGTGACCGGTATTTATTGCTAACATCGGAATTCTAGATGGTGCAACTTGCCTAGAGGCGGATAATACCGTACCGTCTCCACCGAGTACTATGACGAATTTTGTAGACGAATCAAAGCCAGGGGGTGTAAGTCCCTCTATAGGTGTGTGACATACAGGGCTGCGGGGAGTCGAATAACCCAAAATTCCACCGATACCCGTTGCGATAGATACATCCCAACCAAGATTGGTGAATTTCTCTTGTAATTCGACAGCGATGTCATTCGCTATCGGCTTTTCGTCATTATATATAATGCCTACTTTCGGCACGTTCAAATATCCAAATTAGAGGGAACGTTTTTTATTAAATTTATAGTTACACAAAATGTGTATCTAGTACATACTTTTTTATGAAAGGCATAGGGCATAGGGCATAGGGCATGGGGCATAGGAAAATTAGAGTTTTATAGGGAGGAGTTAGGAATTATTAATTCAAAACCCAATTCCCAGCGCCCATGCCCTATGCCCAATCGCCATTAAGAAGATTGCTTAAAAGGAGTTCTTTTTTCTTTCTTTTTCTTGCCTTTATTTTGCTGATAATCTAGTTCTCTAAGCTTTTTAGTAATTCTATTGAAATATTCTTGCAAATAAGATTCTAAAGTAGTAATTTCGCTTTTATCTATGTCGAAGGCTTTATATGTCTCATCCATGGAAGCGTCTAATGCTTTACCGCTTGCTAAAACTTCTGTAAAAGAAAGTCTATCGGATACGTTCCATCCCCATTGAAAGAAACGTAACATATTACGGATGGTACGAAGTAAGCCTAAGGGCATCCGGGTGATTCTGGCTATTTTTCCGGATAAACGCTCGCATAAGCTAATTATTTCCTGGGCACTCCAAGCACGGGTTCCTACTACCGGAAATGTTTTGTTCTCGGTTTCTTCTCGGTTAAGGGCTTTGATGGCAAATTTGGCAATATCTTGAGTATCCATATAAGCGATGGGTGAAGAATCTCCGGTTACCCATACTGGTTGTGCTTCTAATATTGGAATACCGTATTGTCCAATCAAACCCTGCATGAAGCCTGCTAACTGTAAAACGGTGTAGTTTAAGCCGGATTCTGCTAAAAACAATTCCGTACACCGCTTAATTTCCATTAAGGGTACTTCTGGATAATCTTGATTATTTAATATGGAGAAAAAGATAAAACGTTCAATATCTGCTGCTGCTGCTGCTTTTATTAGTGCAACTTTTCCATCCCAATCTACTTGCTTAATACTCAGTGAATCTGTGGGACGAGATGTTGAAGCGTCAATTACGGCTTTTACACCATCCATGGCTGCTTCTAATGTTTCGGGATAGCATAAGTCTCCCCGCACTAATTCTGCACCCCACTCTTTTAGAAATGCTGCTCTTCTAGAACTTCTTACTAGACACCGTACTTCATAACCTGCATCAATGGCATGACGAGCAACCTGTCTTCCCAAGGTACCGGTGGCACCTACTATCAATATTTTCATCAGGTTTGATTAAAAATTGTTAACTTTTATTAAAACAATTTTATCAGAATTGTTTTTTTAAGCAAAAGTGAAGTTAAATCTATTACTAAACTAATTGGTTTGGCAGAGACTGCTTTTAAAGCCTCTGACCAATAAGTGAAGCGTTTTTTCGCGTATTCAGTATGACTTCTTATTCTGGTTCTGCACCTTGAATTTTAAGTAATAAAACACCTATAGCCCAACCAATGAAGATTAAGCCGAAGGATAGTATAGCCGCGTTGAACATTTCGCCGCCCATTTGAGTTCTCCTTTATGAATTGTTTAATTAAGTTAAGTTTACCAGAGTGGTTGTTAACTGGGGATTGGGGATTGGGCATTGGGGATTGGTAATTGCTAATGGGTTATCGGGGATGAAAAAATTAAAATTGTTAAATCACAACTCCTTACTCCTTACTCCTTACTCCTTACTATTATTATGTATCAATTAAATCACGAAAAAGCTATTTGTAATTTAGACCGTCCTCCGCGTTTGGCGATTACTTTGGGAGACCCGGCGGGGATTGGGACTGAAGTTATATTAAAGGCTTTGGCGGATTCTAATGTGGGTGAAGGCTGCGATTTAACTGTAGTTGGAAACCGAAGTTTATTATTAAAAAATTATACTAGTTTAAAGAAAAATGAAAATATAGATTTTTTGGCGAATCCGACTGAGTTATCTATGTTAGATGTGAATTTGGAGGACAATATTAAGGATAAAATTACTATCGGCGTGGAAAATGCGGCGAGTGGTGCGGCTAGTTTTGCTTATATGGAAGCGGCTATTGCTGCGACGCTCTATGGTGATTTTGATGGTATAGTTACTGGACCAATTGCTAAGTCTGCTTGGAAGGCTGCGGGGCATGTTTATCCGGGGCAAACGGAACTTTTAGCACAGAAGGCTGCGGTAGAAAAATTTGGTATGTTGTTTGTGGCTCGCTCTCCTCATACTAATTGGACTCTGCGGACTTTACTTGTTACTACACATATACCATTGTGTCAAGTTCCAGAAGTGCTGACACCAGAATTAATGAGTGCCAAGTTAGATTTACTGGTGGAGTGTTTGGAAAATGATTTTGGAATTGATAACGGAACTATTGCGATCGCGGGGTTAAATCCCCATAGTGGAGAAAGGGGGCAGTTAGGGCGTGAGGAAGCAGACTGGTTAATTGATTGGTTGGAAGGGGAGAAGAAAAAGCGTCCAAATTTAACTTTGCAAGGTTTGATTCCTCCAGATACTATGTGGGTGAAACCGGGACAAGCTTGGTATGGTAATAAAGATGTTTGTGCTGCGGATGGTTATTTAGCGCTTTATCACGATCAAGGTTTGATTCCAGTTAAGTTAATGGCTTTTGATAGAGCGGTTAATACTACTATTGGTTTACCTTTTATTAGAACATCTCCGGATCATGGAACGGCTTTTGATATTGCACTTAAGGGTATTGCCGACGCTACGAGTATGAAAGCTGCGATTGATTTGGCGAGTGAGTTGGTGCGTGTAAAGTTGGGGAGTAGGTAGAATTTATAAATGTCCTCGCGTTTGGTATTGAAGGTTAATTAATAGTAACTTGATGGTAATTTTCGTATTTGATTCAGAATATCAAGGATATGTAGCAGAAGTACCCGAACTTCCGGGTTGTGTTAGTCAAGGTAAAACCGTTACATAAAACTTACCCAAAATTATCCATAACTAAACAAATCTAGACATGTATCATTTTGGTGTTTACTTCTTGCTTCGACTGGGGTAGTCGGCTACTTCCCATCCACAAGCTGAAACTGTCTAACTGACAGCCAATGATAAATTAATTGCAGCGTTTAAATCACGATCAATTGTGAAATTACAGTTTTCACACTCAAATACTCTTTCACTTAAAGAAAGCGTTTCTTTTTTATGACCACAATTAGAACAAGTTTTAGAAGATGGAAACCATCTATCTACTACAACTAGTTTTGAACCGTACAACTCACATTTATATTCAAGTTGTCTTCTTACTTCATAAAATCCCATATCAGCAATCGCACCAGATAGCTTATGATTTTTCATCATTCCAGATACGTTTAAATCTTCTATCACTATCTTTCCGTGGTTTTTAGTTAATAGTGAAGTTAACTTATGAATAGTATCTTTTCTAATAAAAGCTATTTTTTTATGAAGCCGAGCTATTTTTAATTGGGCTTTTTTCCAATTATTAGAACCGATTATTTTGTTACGATTTATCCACTGCAACCGAGCCAATTTTGATTTATTTTTACGATATGATTTGGCACCTTCTATTACTTCACCAGTTGATAAAGTAGCAAGACATTTTACACCCAAATCAACACCGACAATACTTTTATTCTCTAACTCTTGTGTTTGGTTCTCAATTTTAAAGCTAATAAACCATCTATCAGCTTGACGAGATATCGTAACTGATTTAATTTTTTCTGGTTGGGCTAATCTTTCGTAGGTTTTAAGTTTTCCTATTTTAGGAACTTGAATCGTAAAATTATCTATTATCTTACAAGTTCCTTCTAGAGTAAATGAATCGTTTTTACCTTTCTTTTTAAAATTGGGTTGACCCTTCGGGTTCCGCAGTCGCTCATGGGGGAAACCCCCAAGACCGCGCTGCGTCACTGCTAACTTTAGTAAAACATCGTTTCCAAGCAGTAGATAAAGCCCTTAATGCTGATTGTGGTGCAGATTTGGAACACTCGTAGTACCAAAGGTTTTCTGGTTTTACTAAAGCCACCAAATACTTGTGTAAATCAATCGCAGTAGGAAATTTTATCTTA
>JBCBPQ010000176.1:0-14943 GCA_039820645.1 Cyanobacteria bacterium J06633_8
TAAGTCGCCAGTTTTGTAAAGAGCGGAGGGAGCAGAGGAAGCGGAGGGAGCGGAGGAAGCGGAGGGGGAAGAAGAGAAGGGATTGGGAATTAATTTTTCTGCGGTTAATTCTGGTTTATTTAGATATCCGCGCATTAAACCCGCACCACCAAGGTACAATTCACCGGGAACACCAACAGGAACTGGTTGAAGATGTGTGTCAAGAATATAGGTTTGAGTATTTGCAATCGGACAACCGATGGTCGGAGTATTTGCTTCCTCTGCTCCCCCTGCTCCCCCTGCTCCCCCTGCTCTTTTTCCCCCAACTAAAGCATAAGTAGAATAGGTCGTATCCTCAGAAGGACCATATAAATTAAATATCTGCCGAATGTGGGGATGTTTTTGTTGAAGCTGTTTTACTAAATTCCATTGCAAAGCTTCCCCAGCTAAATTAATGGTATTAACTAGTTTTGGAATTGCATTTACACGAGATAATTGAGAAATCGCACTCGGTACAGTATTTATTGTGGTTACTCCCGAAGCTTCGGGTAAATCTATTATTTCTAAAACATTTTCTACCAGAATAATTTTTCCACCCCAACTCAAGGGTACAAATAATTCAAATACCGATAGGTCAAAGCAAATGGAAGTTGAAGCTAACATCCCACTAATAACTTCATGATTAAATACTTCCCTTGCCCAATGCAATAATGTCACCGTATTACGATGAGCAATTGCAACTCCTTTAGGTTTACCTGTAGAACCGGAGGTGTAAATTAAATATGCTAAGTTGTCTGATATAACTCCGCTCTTGGGATTTTCTGTACTGTGTTGAGCAATTTTTTCCCAATTGTTATATTTTAAGGCAATAGGTAATAGGGAATAGGCAATAGGAATATTTTTATCTTCTTCTGTCAATAAAATTTCTATTTGAGCATCTTCAATAATATATTCAGTACGTGCTTGAGGATAAGCTGGATCTAAAGGAACATAAACAGCACCAGCTTTGAGAATACCTAAAATACCAATTACTAATTCTAAGTTTCTTTCTAAATAAACCCCAACTTTCGACTCTGGTTTTACACCTAATGTTTGTAAATAATCAGCTAATTGATTTGCACGATTATTTAATTCTCTATAAGTCAACTGACAATTATTATGAACCAACGCAATAGCATCGGGGGTTTTTTCTACCTGGATTTCAAATAACTTATGAATACATAAATTTTGTTCATAGTCACGCTGAGTCCGATTCCATTGCCACAATATTTGTTGTGATTCAGCTTCACTCAAGAGTGGTAAATAACCAATTTGACAATCGGGATTCTCAACAATTCCCTCTAACAATACCCGAAAATGTTCTACAAAACGGATTATTGTTTTCTCGTCAAATAAATCACTGCTGTATTCAACTTGTCCGCTAATACCTGTTTTTGTATCTTGTAAATTTAACCGTAATTCATACTTAACAAATTCTTGTTTATATGTTTGTCTTTCTACCATCAAAGCCCTTAAATTCAAAGGTTTTACAGTAGCTAATTGCAAATCAAATTTTACCTGAAACAACGGCATCATTTGACTAAAATCGCGGTTGGGATTAAGAATTTCTACCAGCTTTTCAAATGGTAAATCCTTGTGAGCAAAAGCTCCTAACACAACTTCCTTAACTCGCTGTAATAATTCCCTAAATGTAGGATTTTGAGAAACATCTGTTCGTAACACCAAAGTATTTACGAATAAACCAATTAACGGTTCCACTTCAGTGCGATGACGATTTGCAATATCAGTTCCAACAACAATATCATCTTGATGAGTATAACGATACAGCAACACTTGAAACGCAGTCAACAGCATCGTAAATAGTGTCACTCCAGACTCAGCACTTAAATTTTTCAGCTTTTCTGATAATTCTGGAGAAAGACTTAAAGGATAATGTGAGCCTTTATAACTTGGAACTGGTAATCTTTTTCTATCGGTAGGTAATTCCAGTACCGAAAGATTATTTAATTGTTCTTTCCAATAATTAGCTTGGTTTTCTAAAACCTCACCTTGTAACCATTGACGCTGCCAAATTGCAAAATCACCATACTGAATGGGTAATTCAGATAAAGGAGACGATTCACCATTCCAAAAAGCATTATACAGCTGTGATAATTCCTGTAAAAAGACTCCCACAGACCAACGGTCGGATACAATGTGATGGGTTGTAATTAATAGGATATGTTCAAATGTTTTTAATTTAATTAAACTCAATCTTAGTAGAGGTTTACTTAAATCAAATGGAGATTCATAAGCATCTCGTACCAATTTATTTAAGATTTTTTTTAAAGTATATTCATTAACTTGTAAATCCTGTAAATCAATCACAGGTAAACTAAGCTTTTGAGGTACAGTAATTTTTTGAACTGGTTCTTTTTGGGAATTGCTGATAAAAGTAGTGCGAAGAATTTCATGTCGCTTTACTATTTCCGAAAGCGATTTTTCTAAAACTGGTATATTTAATCTACCCTTCAGATTCAGAGCGCTAGGAACATTATAAGTACTACTTTCCGGTTCCAGTTGTTGAATAAACCATAAACGCTGTTGAGCAAAAGATAACGGTAATTCATCCCCAGATTCTCGTGGAGAAATCTGATTAATTTCAGGAATTACTATCCCCCTTTCCCTGAGACGACGCTCAAATAATTTACGTTGTTCTGGAGACAGTTTTGCAAGTTGTTCGTAAAAATTATCCATTATTTAACACCATTTTTTATATATTTAAAACGCAGAGGCACGCAAAGGTAAACGCAAAGAACACAGAGTTTTTAAAACCTACTCTCCTTAGCGAACCTCAGCGCATACCTCAGCGCACCTTTGCGTTTAAAATATAATCCCCTCACTCTTCTAACTCCTTGGCAATTTCTTCCGGTGATAAACCTTGAATCTCAGCCAAAATATCAGCCATTTGAGCTAAATCATCTTCTTTAGGTTGCTCTTGAGCTACTAATTCCGCAATTTTAGCTACAGTTGGAGCTTCAAATAAAACGCTCCGCATTTCTAACTCAACTTGAAATATTTCTCTAAGTCTTGCTATTACTTGTACAGCTAATAATGAATGTCCACCCAACTCAAAGAAACTGTCATTTACCCCGACTTCATCTACACCTAATAAATCTTGCCATACCTGAGCTATTGCTCGTTCAATATCATTTCTAGGAGCAACATATTCATTAGCTAAATTTGGTCTTGTATGACTAGAATTATTACCAATGGTAGATGCTTCATTTAATGGTTTTACATTCACCCACTGTTTAATTCTTGCATCTAATTCTCCCTTACTAACTACAACTTGAGGAGAATTATTCATATCTAAAATACTTTGAGTTGCTTGCCAAACTTCTGCGGGAGTCAAAGCAAATTCAGCCATGTTAGAACTAAATTCACGATGCTGATTTAATTCAAAATCACAAGCATCCCAATTTATACTAAACCAAGGAGTAGATTGCTCAAGATGATTAAGATTATTACTTAATTGCTGTTGAACAAAAGCATCAACAAAATAATTTGCAGCACTATAAGCTCCTAATCCCAATCCACCAACAACGGTAGATAAAGAAGATTGTAAAATACAAAAATCCAACTTTCTGGACTGTAAAACCTTCTCTAAAATCTGTAAACCATAAACTTTATAACGGAAATTGTATTCGCAATGATTTCTAGTTAATTCCCCAATTGTTGCTGTTGAATGCTCGTTACTCATGGGAGTTGAATAAAATACCCCATGAATTTCTCCAAAATGTGATTCTGCTTGAGAAATTGCATCTTTAATTTGTAATTCATCAGTAATATCCGCTTCTACAAACAAACATTTTTCTGATGCAAAATTTGGCTTTTCATCCCCAATTAAAACCAACTTGGCTTTTAACGTGTTAATTAAATACTCAGCAAAAACCCTACCAAGTCCATTAACTAAATCCCCAACAATTAAATAACTACCTTCTTGACGAAGTTGAATATTATTATTAGATTCATCATCTGGCTTGACTAATCTAAATTGCTGTTTCCAACGATATCTTCCCCGATAAGCAATAGTAAAATCTGTTGGTTGAGTTACAACTTCACTCAATAATTGCTTAATTAACCTTTCCTTAGCTTTCTCATCTAAGGTTACATCAATATTACAACAAGCAATATTTGGATATTCCTGTCCAATTACTTTACCTAAACCCACTATGGGAGATTGAAGCGGATTTAATTTTTCTTCTCCAATAACGTCATATAAAGAATTAGTAATAATCTTGATATAAATCGAATTACTGATTTTCTGTTGCGCTAATGCTTGAGTTAAATACAGTAAACTATAAAATCCTAACTTCTGAACATCCCCAAAGCTTGATTGATTAATTTCGGAATCCAAATTCCACAGATGAATTATCCGCTCAACACTCAATTCCCGTAATTCCAAATCTTCTAACAACTCAATATAATCTTGCTCAGATTCAGGATTAATAGTAAATTGTCGATAACCAATTTGGTCAAACTTATCACCAATGGCAACAGTAATTACATCATGACTGGCATTTCTCAACAGTTGAGCAATTTCAGCGCCAATACGGGCATTATCAAGAAAAATTAACCATATACTTTTACTCTCAGCAAGTTTTTGAGCAGTAATAAACTCTACTTGTTTATCCCGCTCCCAAGTCGGTACATAAAACCAATCTCCATCATGATTGATTTTAATTTTATTCTTATTTATATCTTCCCTAGTTATTGCCTGAGTTATTTCAGTAGAAGCATCAATCCAATAACGCTTTCTTTCAAATGGATAAGTTGGTAATGGTACTCGATAACGCTTCTGTTGCTGATTTTGATGTTTATAAAACTCAGTCCAGTTAATTTTCAATCCATGTAACCAAAGTTGTCCCAAGGTCTTGAAAATAAAACCAATATCAGATTCATTTTCCTGGGGATGTCTCAAACTAGTTAAAACTAATTCAGCTTGTCCCTGAGCAAAAGTACTCAGTGTCCTTCCCGCACCAACTTCTAATAAAATTCTAGAAGAATCCTTCATCAACTCCTCAATACCATCAGCAAACTGTACCGTTTCTCTTAAATGTTTCACCCAGTAAGCTTTATCAGTGGCTTCAGTAGCAGTAATCCAAGTACCAGTAACGTTAGATATAAAAGGAATCGACGGAGGATTCAATTTCACAGACTCCAACACCTGCATAAACGGTTTTTCCGCACCTGACATCATCGGTGAGTGAAAGGCATGGGAGGTATGTAATAATCGACAAGCGATATTAGATGCTTCAAAATTTTTTGATAGATTGGCGATCGCGTCACTACTTCCGGAAACCACACAAAGTGATGGTGAATTAATTGCTGCTAGGGTAACTTCTTCACTTAACCAAGGTTGAATATCAGCAGCAGATAAAAACACGGAAAGCATAGCACCAGTGGGTTGTTGCTGCATTAATTTTCCACGAGCTGCTACTACTTTTAAAGCATCTTCTAAAGAAAACACTTGCGCTATAGTAGCCGCTACATATTCCCCAATGCTATGTCCGATAGTAACTTCTGGAACGACTCCCCATGACATCCATAATTTAGCTAGAGCATACTCGATGATGAATATTATGGGTTGAGCTTGAGCGGTATCTGTGAGGGAGGGAGCGGAGGGAGCGGAGGGGGCGGAGGGAGCGGAGGGAGCGGAGGGAGCAGGGGGAGCGGAGGGAGCAGGGGGAGCGGAGGGAGCGGAGGGGGAGGGGTAAATAATGGTTTTTAAATCAAAACCGAGATGGGGTTTTAGTAAGTTGCAGCAGTTATCTATGGTTTCTCGGAATATTGTTTGTGTTTCATATAGTTCCCGTCCCATGTCAAGGTATTGACTACCTTGTCCAGAAAACATGAAAGCAATACTTCTAGTTGTGGGGGTGTGACTATGGGTGAAAACTTCTGGAGATTCTGGTGATTTTAATAATTCAATAGCGGATTCAAGGTTTTGACAAACTAAGAAGCGACGGTGTTCAAATTCTTGTCTACCAACTTTTAATGTATAAGCAACATCGGCTAAGTTAACATCGGGATTTGCTTCTAAATAATTGGCTAAATTCGCTGTTGCTGTTTTTAACGCTGATTCTGTTTTGGCAGAAATTAGTAATAGTTGCCATGAATTAACCTCACCCCCTTCCCCTCTCCTTGTAAAGGAGAGGGGTGTCTGGTAGTCCCCTTCTCCTTTCTTTGATAAAGAGAGGGGTGTCTCATCTACTTCCCCTCTCCTTGATAAGGAAGAGGTTGTCTCATCTACTTCCCTTCTCCTTGATAAGGAGAGGGGTGCGCGACAGCGCGGGGTGAGGTTTTCTTCCAGCACCACATGAGCATTTGTCCCACCAATTCCAAAGGAACTAACACCAGCACGACGGGGTAATTTATCGGTTTCCCATGGTGATAAATTCCCATTTACATAAAAAGGACTATTATCAAAATCAATTTGCGGATTCGGTTGCTCAAAATTCAAACTGGGAGGAATTTGTTTATATTTGAGAGCCAAAACAGCTTTTATAAAACTCGCAATTCCCGCAGCATTATCTAAATGTCCGATATTAGTTTTAACCGAACCAATGCCACAAACTTTCCGTCTTTTCTTTACTCCCCCTGCTCCCCCTGCTTCCTCCGCTCCCCCTGCTCTCTTCTTGCTTCCAAATACCTGATTCAACGCAGCAACTTCAATTGGATCTCCCAATGGAGTACCCGTACCGTGAGCTTCAATATAACTAATACTTTCGGGTTCAACATCCCCCATCAATTGAGCAGCACGGATTACTTTTGCTTGAGCATCAATACTTGGAGATGTATAACTAACCTTGAAAGTACCATCATTATTAATCGCACTTCCTTTAATTACTGCATCAATACTATCTCCATCATTTAAAGCATCTTCCAATCTTTTAAGAACAACAATTCCGACTCCATTTCCCGAAACTGTTCCTTGTGCTTGAGCATCAAAAGCACGACAATGTCCATCTGGTGAATAAATACCACCATTCTGATATAAATATCCTACCTGCTTGGAAATTGCTACACCACCAGCCAAAGCGATATCACATTCACCGCTTAATAAACTTTGACAAGCTATGTGAACTGCAACCAAGGAAGTCGAACAAGCGGTTTGTATATCAACGCTCGGTCCAGTTAAATTAAGTTTATAGGATACTCTTGTTGTTAAAAAATCTTTGTCGTTAGCTAAAAATAACTGATAATTGCTGACGGAATTACGAATATTTGGGTTCGTGTAGAGATTGAACAAATATCCATTCATTCCCGCACCACCATAAACCCCTATCAATCCAGGATAAGTTTGAGGGTTATATCCTGCGGTTTCTATTGCTTCAACAGCACATTCTAAAAATAAACGCTGTTGGGGATCTAAAATTTCTGCTTCTCTGGGACTAAATCCAAAAAAATCAGCGTCGAATAATTCTATATCTTCGAGTACCGCTGCTGCTTTTACATATTGGGGATGCTCCAAGGATGATTTATCAACACCTTGAGAAAGCAAATATTCATCCGTCAAAAGACGAATTGATTCCACCCCATTTTTAATATTTTCCCAATACTCATCGATATTTTTAGCACCTGGAAATCTCCCAGCCATACCGATGACAGCTATCTCTAATCCGTTCGTATTCATATAACTTCCAATCGCGTTGGGGATAGATTAGCGCGAGTCATTTTATAAAATTAACTTTCTTTTGAATGAGTCTGGTGTAGTTCCATCCTAATCCAAATCCGGTTTGAGAATTATTCTCATAAAGACTATAAGACTTTTGCGACTTCTGGCTATTATTACATGGCGATTGCCAATATTAATGTATGTTTTTTTACTAATGATTAAAATATAAGTTCTCTCTGTTGCTTGTGCATGAAAATCTTACTGAAGAAGCAAAATCAGGAGATGTAGCAGTTAATACGATTGAAAAAGTAAATAAAAATAAAAACGTTATATAGCATTCCTAAATCATTTTTAAGATTTTAGAAACCCGGTTTTTGGGAAAAACCGGGTTGGGAGCAACTATTTTTCTCACGACTCATATAGGATTGCTATATTAAAGCATTACTACAGGAAATTCACGACACCTTAAAGTTTAAATATAAAGTATAATTACCGATGAAAATATTTTCTCTAGCAAAAAATCAACTGGATACAAATTATCAAATTAATCAATCTAAAATCTAAAATTGTTACATTGAATGAATATTAATTTTTTATAATTTAACCGATGCAAAATCCAGTCCAGATGCTGCAATTGCTTGACTACACCTTTCTGGGGAGATATCACCTGCAATTACTTTTCGGTTTAATTGATTCGCAGTTCTAATCATATATGGATGTGGCAGCCAAGGAAAAACAATTGCTTCTCCAAGTTGAGAAAACATATTAATTAACTGTTCTAATTTATCTTGTCCCAATGCTGACTCTTCCAAAACAATTAACGTCGCGGCTACGTTAATCAACCAATCGTGATCCCAATACTCAGAAGTTGCAGCAACAGCTAAACTCACATCATGTATATGAGAATGAAACTCTGGTGTTGCTGTATCTCCACAAAAAACCAGGTGTTGTCCTTCCAATACATACCAACCAGCTTCAACTTTTACATCAACAACCGGTTTGGGTTCTTTTAATTCTGGTTCTGGGACTTCTACTGATTCAACATCAACTACTGTTTGAGAAGCTAATTTAATAATTTCTGGTATGGAAGTAGTATTTGGAGGTGGACTATTTTGAATAGTAGGTGTAGTATTATTCCGTTTTCCTTTAGCAGGAGTAGATTTCTGTTTTTTTTGCTCAATATCGGAGCGTAATTCCTTATGAGTAATTTTTTCTCCTTTTTCCGCCTTAAGTAAATACTCCTCTCGTACTTCTGGAGGTGTAGACTCGGCTGCTAGAAGGTAAAGAGCAGAAGCTGCAATATCAATTTGTGCAAGTTTTGCACGTTCCCCAAAAGCTTCATAAACTTTAATAAAGTTATACGCTGTACGTCTACTCCAGTCAAATTCTGCTTTTAACCAACCTTCAAATTGACCGTGTTTCAGTTTTTTACGCACATCATTAAGCCGTTGTCCAATTTCCCAGATATCCTGTGCTGAACGCTGTAAACGCTCCCGAATGTCACTCGTGCACTGCTTGACTAGCTCTCTTTGCTCGCTTGTCAGAGTTTCATAATCAAACTCATAATTATTAATTTGTTCGCTTTTGTCTAATTTGCTCACAACTAATTCCAACTCCCCTTTAAATCATACTTTATTGGTTTTCCCAGAAATATACACCTAACTTTAGGTTATAGCAGGGTAAGACACAAACAATGATTTCTACATAACTTTTGTAAAAACAGTCATGATGGTCTTGACAAACAATAACTTTCCGAGGTAAATGACAATTATTCTTATTTAATTTATAATCTCCTAGGAACTTACTTATCTTCAATTTCTATGAGGCATTTTCCAGATATCAAAAAAGAGATAACAGATGACACTATTATTAACTAATAAGACCTTGCTTGAAATAAATCACATTTTTGTCTGTCTTGAGACAGCACCAGATAAACAATCGCTTGAAAAAATAGGTTTAATTTGTAGTAATAATATAACGTATAATAAACAACAAGGGACTGCTTCAATTATTATTTTCTTTGAGAATACTTATATAGAGTTAGTCTGGGTTGAAAATTCAACAATGGCTGAAATATATGCCATGCATTCAGGTATTGATTATATATCACGTTCTTACTCTCCAGAGAAAGCTACTTCTCCTTTTGGGATTGCTCTCCATCAAAATTCGGATATTATTAATTCCGAGCATACTTCTTCAAATAGCTTAAATCATCAACCCTCTGAGGAGTTTATTAATTTTGCTGCTGAGAATCTTGCTGCTGAAAGAGAACCTATATGCTTTATGATTCCCGAGTCAGTTTCTTTTTTAAATGTATTCAACCCTTCTCTTGAAGCTCATAGGAAATTAATCAATCATCCCTTGGGAATAAAAAAGTTAACAAATACTCGTATTGCAATCAGCAAAATGGGTAATTTGACTAATCCTATTTCCATGTTACAGAAAGAAGGAATTGTAGACATTGAGCTAAATGCTTCTCCTTTATTAGAGTTAACATTTGACTACGGTATTCGAGGAGAAAGCGTTGATTTGAAATCGATTGGAATTCCAATTATTCTGAAATATTAATTAGGTAAAAGGCAAAAGGTAAAAGGTAAAAAGTAAAAGACAAAAGGCAATAGTTAGCAGGGTTTTTGCAGCAATTTAATTAGTTGGTAATTGGTCAGAATATAATTTTTTTTAGGATTAGACCTTTTGATTTTAATTTATTCTATACCTAACTTTTTCTTTTATTCAAACGCTGTTTTAAACGTTCTTTACCAGTAGAAATTTGTTCATCTCTTGAATCATTTGGTTGTACTTTATTACTTGTATCACTGAAATAAGTAACAAGGGCACTAATGGTTGGATGGCGAAACATTTCGACTAAACTTACATCATGAGAAAACTTTTCGCGGAGTTTACTGTGAACTTTCACCATCAATAATGAATTTCCGCCCAAATCAAAAAAGTTATCATGAATACCAATTTTTTCTACTTGAAGTACTTCCTGCCAAATTTGAGCTATTTCTCGCTCAACTTTGGTTTTTGGTATTACAAAATTATCTAAATCAGGACGATTTTTATCTGGTAATGGTAAAGCTTTACGGTCAATTTTACGATTGGGAGTAAGAGGAAATTCTTCTAACATCATATAGTTAGAAGGAATCATATAAACTGGTAATTTATATTGTAAAAATTGTCGTAATTCGATTTGAGATATATCTGATGATGTGACTAAATAAGCAATCAATTTTTCATCATCATTATTTTTATATAATGTCACAACCGCTTGTTTTACATCCGGATGCTGCATTAAAACCGATTCAATTTCTCCCAACTCAATCCGAAAACCCCGTAGCTTAACTTGATAATCAATTCTTCCCAAATATTCTAAATTTCCATCGGGTAGATAGCGTACTAAGTCACCAGTTTTATATAGGGCAGGGGGAGCAGGGGGAGCAGGGGAGTGGGGGAGGGGGAGAGTGGGGGAGGGGGGGGAAGCAGAGGAAGGAGGGGGAGCAGGGGGAGCGGAGGAAGCAGGGGGAGCGGAGGGGGAAGAAGAAAAGGGATTGGAAATAAATTTTTCTGCTGTTAATTCTGGTTTATTTAAATAACCTTTTGCTAATCCTGTACCACCAATATATAACTGTCCTGGAACACCAATTGGAACTGGTTTTAAATAATCATCAAGAACGTAAAATTTAGTATTATTAATTGGTTTTCCAATTGGAACAGTTGTAGAGACGTAATATGTTACGTCTTTCTGATGTGTTTCGGAGGGGTTATGTATAGAGACGTTATGTATAGAGACGTTATGTATAACGTCTCTACATTGTGTTACAGATGACCAAATTGTAGCTTCCGTTGGACCATATAAATTCCATACTTCTTTACTACCTTTCAATAATTCTTCTGCAACAGAAATATCTAAAGCTTCCCCACCACAAAGAATTTTTAACTGTTGATTTCCTTTCCATCCTGCTGTTAACAATAACCTCCAAGTTGCAGGAGTTGCTTGCATTACTGTTACTTGATTTTGCTCAATATTTTGCGTTAATCTAATCCCATCTGTGGAAATTTCTCTACTAATAATTACTAAAGTAGCACCCGAAATTAAAGGTAAATACAATTCCAATGCTGCAATATCAAAAGATAATGTTGTTACACTCAACATTACATCATTTTCTGATATTCCTGGTTTCTGCTGCATTGATTCGAGACAATTAACCAGAGATTTATGTGCTATTTTTACTCCTTTAGGTTGTCCCGTGGAACCGGAAGTGTAGATAATATAAGCTAAATTTTCTGGAATTATTTGAGGTTGTAGATTTTCATGAGGTTGTTGTGTAATTAATTCCCAGTCAGTATCAACATTAATAACCTCACCCCGATAAAGCTGTGCTTTATCACCCCTCTCCTTATCAAGGAGAGGGGGTTGTAATGAGTTTTCTTCTGCTATTCCTCTCTCTTTATCAAGGAGAGGGGTTGTAGATTCTGTCCCCTTCTCCTTACCAAGGAGAGGGGTTAGGGGTGAGGTTTTTGAATCTGTGATTAAAAAATTCACTCCCGAATCTTCAACCATAAATTTTAAACGTTCTTCGGGAAAAGCTGGATCTAAAGGAATATAAGTTCCACCTGCTTTGAGAACTCCCAACAGTGCGATCACCATTTTCTCAGAACGTTCTAAGTAAATTCCGACTCTTGTCTCTTTTGTTACTCCAAGGGACTGTAAATAACAAGCAAGTTGATTTGCTTTTTGATTTAGTTCTTTATATGTAAGCTGTTGTAATTCAAATACAACTGCTATTTTATCTGGTGTAAGTTCAACCTGTGCTTCAAATAACTGATGAATACAAAGATTTGAATAGTCACAATCAGTTTTATTCCATTCAATCAGTAATTGCTGTTTTTCTTTGGCTGTTAATAAAGGTAATTCTGAGAATACTTGCTCGGAATCAATAAGCATTGACTCTAACAAAATTTGTAAATGACCCAATATTCTCGCTACTGTTCCATTCTCAAAACGATTACCATCGTACAAAATTCGTAGCGTAATACTTGAATCTACAACTACATACAATCCCAAAGGAAAATTATTTTGTTCTGTGATTTGAATATTTTGTAAATTCAGGTCTTTGATTGCTGATTTAACAGTTGTTTCAACTGGATAATTTTCAAATACAATAATACTTTCAAATAAAGGTAAACCTCTAGGAATATCGCTCCAATTTTTTATTTCTAATAATGGACTATATTCGTACTGTTGTAATTCTATTTGCTGCTTCTGAAGTTTTTTTAACCACGGTAAAAGTGATTCTTGACTATCAACTTGGATTCGCAATGGTAAAGTATTAATAAATAACCCCACCATTGATTGAGAATTTGCCAGAGTTGACGGACGACCGGAACTTGTTACACCAAATACAATGTCATCCTCACCACTATATCTACTCAACATTAATGCAAAAGCAGCTTGAATTAATGTATTAAGAGTAAGTTGGTGATTTTTTGCAAAAGTTTGTAATTTAGATGTAATTTCTGATGAAATTTTAATTTCTTGCTTTTGGTTACTAAAATTAGATTTTATTGATGATTCTAATTTTTTATCTACTCTAAAAGGTGTTGGTGCTAGAAAACCTACAAGATTTTTGCGCCAAAATTGCTCGGCTTCAGATAAATTTTGAGCAAGTAACCAAGCTATATAATCCTTATAGGGACGAGATTGATTAAAAGATTTATTTAAAAGAGACTTACCTTGACTAATAGCACTGTAGCTGCTTAAAACATCTTGAAGCACCAAAGGAACAGACCAACCATCAAGTAACAAATGATGATAAATCCAGATAAATTGGTAAACTTGAGGCTGCTTACGAATTAAAATCAACCTCATCAGCGGTGCTTTAGAAAGTTTAAATCCTTGTTCTCGCTGATTTTTTAATAATTCTTCTAACTGTTGCTCTTGTGTAGATTCTTCAAGACACAACCAATCAATTAATGTAATAGGTACTTTAACTTTTCTTCCTACAACTTGCAGCGGTTTTTCTACCTTGTCCCATACAAAAGCTGTGCGTAAAACTGGATGTTTATCAATAACTACTTGCCAAGCTTTTTCAAATGCTAAAATATCTAGTTTACCGTGAATCTCAAAACTCACTTTAATAACGTAAACACCAGAATCTGGAGCATAAAGACTATGAAATAACATCCCCTGTTGCATTGGGGAAAGTGGATAAATATCTTCAATTTTTTTGTTACTCACAATTCTTATTCTTTTTATTGATATTTATGCTGATATTGAAATTTTATATGAGTTGTCACAATTCCTCTGTAACAAAAATGGGAAGCCTGTCCATTTTTTTTTAGGAGTACGTCGGTAAGAATTTGAAGTGTTCGCAAAGCGGTTTGCTAAATTCTTATTTAATCAAATATAGTCCATCAATGATTTAATATCTGTTCTATAGAATACCTATAATCAAGTGTATTTGTAGTAGTACTAAACGCTACTACAAATACATATATTGTTGCAATTGTTACACTTTAAAGAAATCTGTAATTAGCAATTTCACATTTATTGACATATTTTCTTAATAAAAATGTCAATCAATTAACACTAAACAAGATTCTATTTAGTTAGATTTGCAGAAGCAGCCTTACAGAATATAAGGAGAAAAAATGATAGCTATATTTTTCATTAGCTTCTGGATAGTTTTAATGATTATATTCTCGATTACTGTAGTTCGTGCATTTAGACAAGGAGCAGAACAACTCAAAAAATTACATCAAATTCCTTGTTACAATTGCGATTTTTTTACTAATGATTATCGCTTGAAATGTGCCGTTCACCCAACTATAGCCTGTTCGGAAGAAGCTCTCGGGTGTGTTGATTTTGAAGCAAAAATAAAACCTTCTAAAAATACTTCTCGTCGAAGAAAAGAGAAAGGTAATCAAATCTACCTTTATGAAACGGGATTGCAAAATATTCATGCAGAAAATAGCATGAACTTGTAATTCATAAATTCATATATAGCTTGTATTTAAAGAGTTACAATGAAAATGTATTGATACTTTTGTAAAAGTTGCTCTTTTAAACCAAGTTAAAATACAAGCATTATGTTAATTGTTAGCTAATTATTCGTTAAAGTATTGTTAATTATTTAAGTCGAATTAAGTGTTATTAACCTAAGAGGATGTTTGGGAAGTCATAAATACAACCACAAATTTTTAGATCCCCCTAAATCCACGCCACTTGCTACAAGTCGGGGAACCCCTTCGGGTTCAACACTTTGCTTATGCCGGGGAACCCGTCCACCGCAAGTGTTTCA
>JBCBPQ010000177.1:0-14894 GCA_039820645.1 Cyanobacteria bacterium J06633_8
CGCTCATCTAACTGCTCGTAACCAGTTTTTTCTGTAAAAAGTGTCCAAAACTCCAGTTCTAGTTGATGAGCTTTTTCAGAACTCGGAGAATCTCGGTAAGCCAATAATTTTCGGTAATAGTTCCAGAATTTTTCGAGAAAATCATCTAAAAGCTTTTGATGACAAGGCACAAGTGGAGTTAATTTTTTATAATGTCGTCCTTCATGTACCCAACAAAGAGCCAAGTCCGAGGTTATTAGCTTGAACTGCGGAGCATCATCACACAGTAGGGTTTTGATTACGGGAATGTTAGATTGCTGATGATAAAAGGCTATTGCTGCTGATTCATATATGCGGGAACGATGCTGGGAACCCAGTTTACTCAAATACTGATCAATTAAAAAATTAAACTCAGTTTCCGTTAAAGCGACTTGCTGAGGTAATAGTTTGAGTTTATTAATCCACTTATAAGGAACTTTAAAAGTCTCCAAAAGCTCATATGTCAACGAGTCGAGAATAAATTCAAGTTCGGTAGCGTTTTGCAATACTTTTAATACACTCAAACGGTCTTTGTTTCCTGTCGTCTGGTAAATCGTATACAAAGGGTTGCAAATCACATTCGTTGTATGGTTCACTCCCCCCACACGCGCACCTGTTTGGTCAAAGTGTTGCCAGCGAAAAGTTGCGGTGCGGGGGTTCCCCCCGTTGAGCAAACTTTTCAAGACAAGGACTACTTTCTAGACCGGAAGCATATACTTCTTCATACTCAGCTTCAAAATATTCCTGGTTTTTGATTAATAAATTTGATATTGTTCCTGCACTAATGGAGATACCAATATTTTCTAAAAATTCTAACAACTTCCCCGCTCGTCATGTTTCCACCGTAATACAAACTCATGACCAAAGCTTTGATTCCTGGACCGAATTCCCCCTCATAACTTGTTGGTAAGGGTGCTAGATATGTTTTTCCTGTTCGTCGTGAGTAGTATTTTTGCTTACGGAACAGTATGTTGTCTGACTTTAGTAAGATGTCTTGGACTACTACTTCTTCATAACCCTTGAACTGTGCATCTGCCGGTAATTGTTCTTGGTGGTAGACTAAAATCTCTTCTCTATCTATCTTAATGGACTCGTTTCTACTTCTTTTAATATGTTCTTTGGGGGTTTTTCGTTCTTTTTCTGATGAATGGTCTTTCTTAAATCCAATCTTTTTATTCGCTTTGATGTCTGGCTTACCTTGTTCGCCTTTCAGTCGGTTGTTTTCATCCCGTAGCTTTTGGTTTTCTTCTTCTAATTGTTTAATCTTTGAGCTTAGTTGTTCTATCAGGTTTAGTAACAGTTCAACTGTTTGACGCACCCCTTCGTCGGCAATCTGTGTTGGGTCAATTGATTGCAGTAATGCGGCAACTAGCTTTTCTGATGATTGTTTTTGCGTCATGTTTCATATTCTACGACGCAAGGTGTACCTTTGTTACTCCTTCTTTTTTCTTCTTACCCCGATTTACTGAGCGGATACATTTTTTGGCTGTTTTGAAGTGGAAATCTTTACGAGTATCAGCTACTTTTTTATGTCTAACACCTAACTGCTTGATTGCTTTCTTTCTACGATTAGAACCTTTTTTCCTACGCGATACTTTACGTTGTGCTGACTTTAATTTTCGTACATGTTTTGATGCAGAAATTCGGGTATTGTCAGAAGCTACATAAAAGTCAATAAGTCCGACATCAATACCAACAATATTATCCGCATTGAAATCAGGCTTAGTTGCTGGAACTGTTTTATCATCCAAACTAAGGGTTACATAATAACCGTTAGCTTTCTTAGTAACTGATACGGTTTTTATAAGGAAACCATCAGGTATAGGACGATGAACAATTACTTTAACATCACCAATTTTTGATAATGTAATTTTATTACCTACAAAATGATGTTGCTTGAATTGCTTGTAGGTGAAAGTTTTATATTGTCCTACACCTTTAAATCTTGGTCTACCAGATTTTTTCCCGTTGCAATCACCTTTAAGCCACCTATCGAAAGTTTTTTCAACCCTTTTAGGAACCTCTTGCAATACTTGGCTGTGAATAGCTTTGTACCAAGGGCGCTCTTTTTTGAGTTGAACCAAGCTTTTTTCTTGACTCGCCTTACTCGGTCTGTCCTTTAATTCTGGTAGGTGACAAACAAGCGGACATCTATCAATAGAACAACGATTTTGCTCGTACCAATCAAACCTCTGTGCAAGCTGATAATTATATTGATAGCGAAGCATTTCTAATGTCGCATCAATTTTTAATGCTTGCTCTTTGTTAGGTTTTAATCTGAATTGGTACGATGTTATCATTGATAAATTCCTTGTTGTACGACCTAAAGTTATACTAACATAAATGTATAGCTATTGTGTTGTTAAGTATGTCTAAAATACCATTACACATTCGGATAAGTGAACGTAGAAAAAATAAGCTCCAATTATATGCAGCGTCTAAAGATAAAACTATTACGGCTTTAATCGAAGATTGGATTGACTCGTTACCGTCTGAAGAGATTGATAAAAGTCTCACTGTCCTAAAAGACTCGTGAAGCTCGCCGGAAGAATCTTCTTCCGGCAGACTTCACGTCAATAAATTAACATTGCTATTCAGGACGCGAGACTTTTATCCCGCATTCATGAGCGAAAATGCGGTGTAGCTCTGCTTCCCGCATTATTCGCATCTCACACTCCCCTTCGGGTGAGATGTGAGCCTTCTGCGGTTATAGGTAAAATAAAAGAGATTATGGTAAAAAGCAAATCATTTTGAAGTAAATGTAAATTTTTGATGTATATCCAAGTAATTTCTATTTAGTTAAATTTTATATTCATGAAAGTTGCTTTTATTGTTGATAGGTTCCCAGTTTTATCAGAGACTTTTATCATTAATCAAATTACAGGATTGATTGAGCGCGGACATGAAGTACATATTTATGGCAAACAGACATTTAATCAGAAAATACATCCTGATGTAGAGAAATATAATTTAGTTGAACTCACGCGCTATTTACCAGATATTCCCCAAAATTATTTACTACGTTTTCTGCATGTAATCTATTTATTGATTAAATATTTTTTTAAATCACCGCTAGTTCTCATCCGCTCTCTGAATATTTTTCAATACGGGAAAAGGGCAGCATGTTTAAGATTATTTTATTCAACTTTACCATTTTTAAATGCACCAGAATACGATATTATTCATTGTCAATTTGGTAGACAGGCAATATGTAAATTTGGCCCTTATAGTTATGAAGGAATAGTATTACGCGAAATTGGTGCCGTCAAAGGAAAAATTATTACCACTTTTCGCGGCTACGATATTAGTTGGTATATTAAGAAATATGGTAAAAATGTTTATGATGATTTATTTCAAAAAGGAGACTTTTTCTACACTAACTGTGATTTTTTTAGACGGCGAGTAATAGAGCTAGGATGTAATGAAGATAAAATTATTGTTCACGGTTCTGGTATCGATTGTGGTCGATTTATATTGCAACCTAGACATACCAATAATTCTGGTTTAATTCGTATAGCAACTACCGGACGTTTAATTGAGAAGAAAGGAATTGAATATGCGATTTTAGCAATTTACGAGGTTATCAAAGTTCATCCTAAAATTGAATTTAATATTATTGGTGATGGAGAGTTAAAACAGCATTTTGCTCAAATAATCCAGCAATTAAATTTGAAAGATAAAGTTTATTTAAAAGGCTGGAAAAACCAACAGGAAATTATTTCTCTTCTTAATCAAACCCATATTTTTGTTGCACCAAGCGTTACAGCCAGTGATGGCAATCAAGATGCTCCTGTAAATACTTTAAAAGAAGCAATGGCAATGGGTTTGCCTGTCATCAGTACATTACACGGCGGTATTCCCGAACTAGTTGAGGATGGCATTTCCGGATTCTTGGTTCCCGAAAGAGATGAGAAAGCTATTGCTCAAAAATTAATTTATTTAATTCAGCATCCCGAAAGTTGGCAAAAAATGGGTTTATCGGGTCGCAAAAAAGTAGAAAATAATTATGATATTCATAAGTTAAACACCGAATTAGTCGAAATTTATCAACAAGTATCGGATAATAATTTTTATCCCTCCAAATAAAAAACTTTTCTCCCTTCTATTAGTCCAGAATATATATAGTAAATAGTTGACTTTCTTAATTAAAAACAAAACTAGAGTATTAAAGTATGAGTCCCCAACCAGAAGTAACTATAATAGTTGCACCTAGAGAGAGGTTTAGTTATACCCGCGAATCTTTAGAAAGCATTTACGAACATACACAGATACCTTTCAAATTAATCTATATTGATGGCGGCTCCCCTTCTCATATTAAAAATTATCTGGAAAATCAAGCCGCACAAAAGCAATTTGCAATTATTCGTACCGAACACTATCTTTCCCCGAATCATGCAAGAAATCTTGGTTTGCGTCAAGTTGATACCAAATATGTTGCATTCGTTGATAACGACGTTTCCGTAACTTCCGGTTGGCTTAAAACTGCTGTGAATTGCGCGGAAGAAACCAATGCAACTGTTATCAGTCCCCTTGTATGTCAGTTCCTACCTTTACATCAAGAAGTGCATTGTGCTGGTGGAGCATCGGGAATCAAATTAGAGACTAAAGATAACGTTAATAGAAGCAGAATTATTGAGAAGATTTTTCAACAAGGACGAAAAGTCTTAGATGTTCGTCCCCAATTACAGCGTCAAGAAACTGGATTAGCGGAATTTCACTGTATGATAGTCCGCACCGAAATTTTCGATAAAATTGGCTTACTTGATGAAGGGTTACTAAATACGAAAGAGCATGTAGATTTATGTATTTTAGTAGCCGAAGCTGGAGGTAAAATTTACTTGGAGCCAGATTCCTTAGTTACTTATGTACCAGGTCCTCCATTAGAATGGACAGATATTGGGTATTATATGTTGCGCTGGAGCGACGCTTGGGAAATGTCTAGTTTGCAAAGATTACGTGAGAAATGGAATTTAACTGAAGACAAATATTTCCAAAATAAGTATAAGCGTTTGGGATGGCGTAGAAAAATGACAATTATTGAGCCAATCAGTCAGAAACTCGGATTGGGGAATCCCTTTTTGTTCAAAGTTGCTCGTAAATTGATTGTCACAGCAGATAAATTACTCAATCACTATATTACCAGTAGCTACGCTCGCAAGCATCTACAAAATAATTCTCAGATTCCTCAACAGGCTTCGTCTGCAATTAAAGCATCCCAAGGTTGATACTTGTGAAAACATTCACCACTTACTTCTTTTTACGGTATTATTACCAAGGATAAGAAAATATTGAAAAAAAACAAATTTAGAAAATATCAACAATACGAAGCTATTTATACACCAGAAAGTTTATTAAAACATCCTGGTAAATTATTCCAGCAAATGTGGTTTGATTTATTAGCTTCTCGGGAATTGGCTTGGAGATTATAAATAAGAGATATTAGCGCTCAATATCGTCAATCATTTCTAGGAATAATTTGGGCTTTTATTCCACCAATTTTCATGGCTGCGGGCTTTACTCTCGCCAATCAAGCCAAAGTAATTAATATCGGCGAAACGGATTTACCATACCCGGCTTATGTTATGTTTAGTACTGCCTTATGGCAAACATTTGTAGAAGCAATTAATGGCCCAATTAAAGCGGTTATAGTAGCTAAACCCATGCTTGCGAGGGTAAATTTTCCGAGAGAAGCATTAATAATTGCCAAATTAGGCGAAGTTTTTTTTAATTTTGCGATTAAATTGATTTTGATTATCGGCTTATTTATTTATTATCAAGTTCCTCTTAATTGGACTGTAATTTTAGCTCCAGTTGCCTTAATTCACCTAATTCTATTTGGTACTTTAATCGGTGTATTACTGTCACCTCTAGGAGTTTTATATCAAGATGTTTCTAAAGGCTTAACCCTACTAACTAGTTTTTGGTTATTTCTAACTCCCGTAGTTTATCCAATACCTACAGATAGTATTTTCGGAAATATAGTAAAATTCAACCCCGTTACTCCCTTACTTGTAACTACTAGAGAACTCGCAAGTACGGGAATATTGTCGGAAACATTTGGGTTTTGGTTAGTCAGTATTTTTACTATAATTGGATTATTTATCACCTGGATTATTTTTCGTTTGGCAATGCCTTTTGTGGTTGAAAGAGTAAGTTCTTAATACTGATATTATGACTAGTTTAATAACAAAAGAAATTGAAGCCCAACCAGAAGAGCGCCAAGTCGTTATTTCTGTAGAAAATGTTTCTAAAAAGTTCTGTCGAGATTTAAAAAGGTCTTTATTTTACGGTATCAGAGATATCGCCACAGAGGTTACAGGTGGTGAAAGAAAAAGCGATACTCTGCGTAAAAAGGAATTTTGGGCAATTGATAATGTTAGTTTTAAATTACATCGTGGCGAAGCACTAGGCTTAGTCGGTTCTAATGGAGCAGGTAAAAGTACCATACTGCGAATTATTAGCGGTTTAATTAAACCTGATACTGGCAGAATTAGAGTTAAAGGTAGAATTGCTCCTTTAATTGCGCTAGGAGCGGGTTTTAACCCTATATTATCAGGTCGGGAAAATATTTACGCTAATATGTCAATCCTCGGTTTAGCAACTGCAGAAATTGAAAAGAGATTTGATGAAGTTGTCGAATTTGCAGAAATTGCCGATGCGATTGATGCACCAGTACAAACTTATAGCTCTGGAATGGCTGCAAGGTTGGGGTTTGCTTGTGCCGCTTATATAGAACCGGATATTTTATTAATAGATGAAGTCTTGGCTGTGGGTGATGTCAAATTTAAAATGAAATGTCATCGCAAATTATCGGAGTTACGTCAAAAAGGCACGGCATTTATCTTAGTTACTCATAATTCCCATAGTATTTTAAATATATGTGAAAGCTCTATCTTTTTAAAAAAAGGAAAGTTATTAGCTTCCGGAGAAACAGAAAAAGTAATTCGTAGTTATGAAGAAGACTTGTGTTTAAGTGGTAAAGAAAATGCTTTGGGGAAAATGGTGTTACCTGCCAAACCCAAAGAAAAAAGTAATGGCTTAGATATTCTTTCCTTATGCTTTAAAAATTATCTAGATAAGCAATTAGATAATTTACTAACCGGAGAATCGGCATATTTAAGTGTAGAATGTAAATCTTACGAGCATATACAGAATGCCAACTTAGGTATGTTAGTAACGGCATTATCAGCTGGTGAGGGGCTAGTGCTATACATAACATCTAATAGCGATAATCGAAAATTAGAAATTCCTGTAGGTACATCTGAAATACGCATGTATATGCCCTATTGCTCCATGATTCCTGGAGTATACAGTGCGAGAATTTATATTCGTAGTGGTGTATATTCCTACGACATTGTAGAATCATTTCGTTTCACAGTTAAAGCCAATAAAACTATTAGTAGATGCCAATTTTATCAACCCAGAACATGGCAGGTTATTAGTGACTAATGTTACCTGAATATATTAGACATCTCCGAAAACAACCAAAGTTTTACTATCAAGGAATGATGGGACATGAGAACCCCTATATTTTAAATCAGGGGATGAAACGGACGCAGAAGGTTTCAACCTTCTGTTTTTTTCTCTCTTACCAATTGTTCAATTAACTCACTAACACTTGTCCCTTCAGCTTTAGCTTTCCCTTGTAGCCATTCCCAGGAACTAGGAGTTAAAAATATACCGTGCTTCTTCTTCACCTCGTCATGTATAAACGGCGTGTTTTTTGTACCTTTAATACTTTTTCTTGTTGACATATTTTGCTTGGTAGACTAATCTAAGTATAGATTAGCAAACACAAGGAGGTGAGTCAATATTTTTAGGACAGTTCCAATACGAGCAAAATTCACCCTCGAAGAGATGAGTTTTTGGGAGGTGCAATGCAAGTCTTCAAATTCACTCTACAACTGCGCTTTATACGAGTTCAAGCAAGCTCATTATACTAGCACAGCTTATAACGATGGTGAATGGCATCATCTAGCCGTTGTGAAAAATACTTCGGGGTTAACTTTTTATGTTGACGGAATACCCGTGGAAACAGCAATAAATTCTTCTTCAATTAATGATGATGTTAATTTAACAATTGGTCAATTAACTAATGATATCCTGACAGGCTTGTTAAAAGTTACTCTTATATCATACACCGTATTCCCAAAAGAGTCGCACCCATATTATTTATGTAAAGGAAAATCTGTAATATTAGAAATAACCAAAAGCGCTTCCGAGCGCAATCGTTTATCAACCCATTCTAATTCTTGAGGGTTATCTAAAGCAGCATTTGCTAATAATTGAGGTAAGCTGAAAAACCAATCTTTATGTTCTTTACCCGAATATCCAATTACTATCATCAAAGCCTTGCTACTCCTACGAGTAATTTGTGCTAAAGCATTCCATTGTTCATTTACTGGTTGAGAATTACAAAAATCAATTATTTGTGCTATTAGTTGTTTCGCTTCTTTACTTTCTTTTCTACCAAAATATTTAATATTTTCTAAAACTGAAAGCAGTTCATTACTAAGAAATTCTACTGTTTCTGTAATTGTTGTTGGATTAACAATAATCTCATCTGAATATAGAGAATAATCTTCTGAGGAATTATCTATTTCAACAACTGTCTTTTCATCATAATTATCCTGATATTGAACCTGTTGATTTTCTTGATTTAAAGTTTCATCTGTATATTCTGGCTGTGGAGTTTCCGATACTTCCACCAAACGCCCTTCTTTCAGTGCTTTTCGTAGTGCTATAGCTTCTGCAACTATCTGTTGAGCAGTCAATCCTTCTTCATCCATCATTCGCTGCAAGGCAACACCGGTTTCTTCTTCATGGATTGGAGGGACTTGGCAATATCTTCCACCGTTTTTGGTGCATCTCCATATTGATGGTTTTTCTGGCTTGATTGGTTTGGGCTTGCGCTGCTGTTTAATTAACTCCCGCACTTTTTCTTGAGTAATATTGCCAATATCGAGAATTTGTTCGATTACAGGGGCGTATTTTTTATTTTGGTTGGCTAAGAGAAATATGGTGGCGGGTTCTATTTGAGCTAAATCTTGGGGTGAAAATTTCTTGAAGGTTTGAGCAACTTTTAGATATTTCTTATCTTCTTTCTCCCATCCCCATTCTTTAATTAATTGCTTGTATGCTTTACGAGATAGTTCAACTTTCTGTTTCGCTAGATAGAATGCATTATGCAGAATATTTAAGGTAGCCTTTCCTAAAGATTCCGCACAGTTGGTGGTGGAAAGTGATATTGCAACAGACATGGTAGATTCCCTGAAATTTATGAAGCGAGCAAGTTACCAGCCATCTTTATGGCTGGCTGGAATAACTTATTAAGCAGCCGCGAGCGCGTTCATTTCAACGATGAACAGTACAGCGTCGTTGCTAGTCTCAAAGCGCGGTATCAGCTTGTAATTACAGGGTTGGGATATCCACAAACCGTTGGTTATATCTCGGTGGAATTTTCCCAGCAATCTAGAGTCGCGCCACACGCGGTATATTACCGCTTCTCCTGAATCTACTTCTACGCTTGAAAGAACTGTTTCTTCGCTTTGCTTTTCTAGGAATTGCAAGAAAGGAAGTTGATTGTCAATGCTACAAACAAATTGTAGTAGACAATGGGTATCTGATTCAACTATACTCAAGTCAAACATACTTAAATTCTCCATGTAGAGGATTTAACAGAAGCAGACGACTTAATTCTTGCCGGAATCTCGTCTGCTTTTGTTTTATCTTTTTTCAATACACATTATGATGTGTTGTAAAGTGTATTGTCAAGCAATTACATTCACTTTTTTTAAATTAGGTAGTGTTAAAATGTCGTGTAAATGTCGTGATATTTTATATTTATGCAGCTATGGGTAAACCAAAAGACTTTGGAATATTGTTAGAAGATGCTACTGTTAGTACGGAATTACCAAAATCAAAATCATTTCGAGTAAGTTACAAAGGTAAAATTTTTCGTTGCAGAGAATATAATACTAGAGGTCATAAATACTTTTATTTAGAAAAACGGTATAGAGATAAAAAATTGATTCAATTTATTTCTAAGCCAGAAGAACTAAATGCGGTTTTGGTGAAAGAAACAGCAAAAAAAATGCTTGATTTAATACAAGAACGTGAAGCAGAATTTGAAGCGGAAATAGCAATAGAAAAAGACCTTCGTACTATAGTTATGGAGTTACAAGCAGAAGTAGCACGCTTGAATGAAAAGGTGAATGCACTACAAGCTGGATAGATTCCGGAAAATGGCTGCTAGAGTTCGCCAGTAACTGTATGGAAGTGTATTTGAAAGCTTTGCAAGACAAATCGAAATGAAATGAACATTTTCAAAATATTGTCAGATATTAATATTTATCAGAAAATAGCATTAATGTAATTTTCATGAACTCAGAAATTCATTTTCATATTAAGAAGCATTACATGAAGAATATGGAGTTTACTATCCTTTGATAGATTGATTCTAAGTTCTAGATTTATCTATAAATCGGTCGGATAGTAATGAAAATCCTCCACGGTACATGGATACCAAATGCTGAGCCTAATTTCATACAAACAGGTTCTTTCTGTCTGTGGGTGGAAATCCCTTGCTCAAAGGTAAAAAATAACAAACAAATCCACCCCGGACACCTCAAGAAAGAAGATTTAGTAACTTTTTTAACTCAAGAGCTGGGATTAAAAGAAAGTACCTTATTTCTGCAAGAGCGGATATCTCCAAAATACTTTGCCCTTCCCACAGCTAACAATCAACCGCTCCCTTCGCCAGAATTAACTAAATATTTGGAAGCAGAAGTTACTACAGAATACGAAGATTTTCAGTACTGGGAGGTTGATTGTTATAAAACGGTAGCTTCCACTAAAACGGATTCTTCTCACGTTGCGACTGCTATCAATATAATAAGATTTCTCAATGATATTCATTTCTTAACACTATATAACTTAGGTGAATTTCAGCTAGGCTCTGATTTACTGTTTTGGTATCACTACACCCAAGCCTTTAAACCAATAATTCTCAAAGACCAGTATATTCCATCACTAAAATATCAACAGTTAGAAACAGCGATCGCCAAAAGGAAAGGTAAGCAAAAATCTAATCAGAGCAATAATTTTCAAATTTATCCTACTTGGGAAATCGTCTCAGAACAATACGAAACGAATATAAAAAAATACATTGAATATATGCCCGCAATTTGCGTATCTGGCTCATCAATACTCAGCGATACTGTAGAATTTTTTCAGCCAGAAAGCTTATTGAGGCACTTTTCAGAAAATTTAATTCACAATTTAGTAACTCATACGCAATCGACAGCAGCTTTTGATAAAAAAATAGCCGATTCTGTAATCTACAATTGCCTTCATTCCCGTAACCACAATCCCTTTGTTAGCAATACAAAAGCTGAAGAATATCAACAATGGTTAACTTGGAAAAATAAAATTACCCGTACCACCGCTGATTCTGCTTTTCATCTGTGTTTTCAACTCCAAGAAGCTTCGCCGGATTATATGGATGACTGGAAAATGCATTTTTTAGTATCCAGTAAAAAAGACCCTTCTTTGAAGTTATCATTATCTGATTACTGGATAATGCAAGGTCAACCAAAGAAGGATTTACACAAAGAATTCGGCAAGGATTTTGAAACCAATCTTTTACTGAATTTGGGTTACGCAGCAAGAATGTATCCCAAATTGTGGCAAGGTATGGAAACTTCACAACCTACAGGCTTGCAATTAAACTTAGATGAAGCTTTTGATTTCCTCAAGGAAAGTGCTTGGGTATTGGAAGATTCAGGTTTTAAGGTGATTGTACCTTCATGGTACACCCCTGCAGGTCGTCGTCGGGCTAAAATTCGCTTCAAAGCTTCTTCCGGTAAAAATGGAGCTAGTAAAAGTAAAACGAAAAGTTATTTCGATTTGGATTCTTTGGTGCAGTATAGCTATGAGCTATCTATTGGAGAACAGGTTGTAACACCAAAAGAATGGGAACAACTGGTAAATGCTAAATCTCCCTTAGTTAATTTTCGCGGACAATGGATGGAATTAGACCGCGATAAAATGCAGCAATTACTAGAATTCTGGCAGCAGAATAAAGAAGAGCAGCCAGAAATGACTTTGTTGGAGTTTTTGCAGAAGAGTGCAGAAGCTGGGGAAGAATGGGAAGTTGAGCATGATGAAGCTCTATCAACGATGATGGCAAAGTTGCAAGATAAAAGCCAGTTGGAGCCAGTTTCTGAATTAAATAACTTGCAAGGAACTTTACGGGAATATCAAAAGCGTGGTGTATCTTGGTTAGATTATTTGGAACGATTGGGATTAAATGGTTGTTTGGCAGATGACATGGGTTTAGGAAAGTCCGTACAGGTGATTGCGCGATTAGTACAAGAACAAGAACAAGTTAACGAGGAAGAAAATTTAACTACGTTGCTAATTGCACCAACTTCCGTTGTTGGTAATTGGCAGAAAGAAATTGTCAAATTTGCGCCCCATTTGCAAACGATGGTACATCACGGTGGCGATCGCCTTAAAACGACAGCAGAATTTAAGACTGCTTGTAAGGAGTACGATGTAGTAATTAGCTCCTTTACCTTGGCTCGCAAAGACGAAAAATTATTCAATAGTATTACATGGCAGCGTATAGTTTTAGATGAAGCTCAAAATATTAAGAATCCTAAATCTGCACAGACAAAAGCGATTCTAAAACTTTCAGCTAAACACCGCTTGGCTTTAACGGGTACTCCCGTAGAAAACCGTTTACTGGATTTGTGGTCAATTTTCAATTTTCTCAATCCCGGTTATTTGGGTAAACAAGCACAATTTCGTAAGTCTTTTGAAGTTCCCATCCAGAAGGATAACGATAAAATAAAATCAACTACCTTGAAAAAATTAGTTGAACCGTTAATTCTGCGTAGAGTGAAGACAGATAAGTCTATTATCAATGATTTACCGGATAAAGTTGAGCAGAAACTATATACAAACCTTACCAAAGAGCAAGCATCGCTATATGAAGTAGTTGTCAAAGACGTAGAGAAAAAACTTCAGGAAGCAGAAGGCATAGAGCGCAAAGGTTTAATTCTTTCCACCTTGATGAAATTAAAACAGATTTGTAACCACCCCGCTCAATTCCTCCAAGATAATAGCGAATTTTCCACAGAGCGATCGCACAAATTAAGTCGTCTGGCAGAAATGGTGGAAGAAGCTATCTTGGAAGGAGAAAGTATACTTATCTTCAGCCAATTTACTGAAGTCTGCGAGGGTATTGAGAAATATATTAAACAGAATTTGTATTGTAATACTTACTATTTACATGGTGGTACTAATCGCAAACGTCGGGAGAATATGATTTCCGAGTTTCAAAACCCAGAAACTGAGCCATCAGTTTTTATACTTTCCTTAAAAGCGGGTGGTGTTGGTATTACCCTAACTAAAGCGAATCATGTATTCCATTTTGACCGTTGGTGGAACCCCGCTGTAGAAAACCAAGCTACGGATAGAGCTTTTCGTATAGGACAAAAAAAGAATGTGTTTGTGCATAAATTTGTGTCGATTGGGACTTTGGAAGAAAGAATCGACCAAATGATTGAAGATAAGAAAAAGCTTGCTTCTGCGGTTGTAGGTAGTGATGAATCTTGGTTAACGGAATTAGATAATGATGCTTTTAAAAAGTTGATTGCGTTAAATAAAAGTGCAGTGTTATAGGTATAAAATAATGGCAAAATTTAGCAGAACTTGGTGGGGCGATAATTTTATTCAAGCATTAGAAAAATTTACTGATGAGAATAGGTTAAAACGAGGACGCTCCTATGCTCGTGGTGGTAAGGTTAAAAGTTTTTCAATTCAAGAAAACTGTATTAGTGCTAAAGTTCGAGGTTCTGTGAATCCTTACTTTGGTGTTTACAAGGAGCCTACATATAACATTGAGATAGAAATCAAACCAATTGCGAAAACAAAATGGAAGCAAGCAGTTGATAAATTATCATCTAAAGCCAGTGTTGTTTCTCGATTATTGTTAAACGAAGTTCCAGAAAATATTGAAGATACATTTTCTGAATTGGGATTGCACTTACTGCCCCATAGTCGAGAAGATTTTAAAACTAGCTGTTCTTGTCCAGATTACGCTAACCCCTGCAAGCATATCGCAGGGGTGTACTATCTTGTAGCATCTCAACTCGACCAAAATCCCTTTTTATTGTTTGAATTACGGGGATTATCAAAAATAGAATTACAGGACAAACTAGCAGCATCACCATTAGGTAAAGCTTTATCTTCTGAATTAGATACCCAAGAAATCCCTGTAGAAATTTCTGAATCTTTTTATCCCAAGTTGGAGAAAGAAGTCATTAAAGAAAAACCAGATATGAAAGAATTCTGGTTGGGTAAAAAACGATTACCTCAAACTATTGAAGTTGCAAGTCAAAGTGGTGTTTCGGCAATCTTAGTTAAGAAGCAAGGTGATTATCCTGCCTTCTGGGATAGAGATAATTCCTTTATTGAAGCTATGGAAGAATTGTACGAGCGGGTGAAAACTAAAAATCAACATTTGATTTGATGTCGTTGAAACGATCAAAACATTGAAAAAGGCAGAGGACAGAGGGCAGGAGCTTAAGCGTCACAATTAGTGGGGGATATGTCCTGCGGACACGCTGCGCGAACTCTTAGGTAAATTCAACTAATCATATTCTCCCCAAATCAAATGGGGGTACGAATCGAAGGGATAATCTTCAACTTCTACATAGGGTTTGCTGAAAAAGTAATAAAAAAGTGAGATGGAGATTTATTAGTTATTCAGCAAACCCTATGTAGAAGTTGAAGATTATCCCTTCGATTCGTACCCCCATTTGATTTGGGGAGAATATGATTAGTTGAATTTACCTAAGAGTTCGCGC
>JBCBPQ010000178.1:0-14881 GCA_039820645.1 Cyanobacteria bacterium J06633_8
ATTTGAAAGCAAAGCAGATTGGGAAGAGTTGGCGGGTGAAGCGTAGCGATTTGGATGATTTTATTGAAAACCTATTTTAAATAGACAGTTTTTAAATATCGGTTATTTTTCTTCTGGTGGTAGACCTAGTTTTTTACGGTATTGTGGGCTGTATGTTGCTAACTCCCAATCTCTAGCTTGTTTAATTTGCTCTGGGGTGATGTTTTTTGCATGACTGAGGTCAGCATCCCCGAATACGACATTACTGAGGTTGGCACCACTTACTTTTACTTTAAATACCCTTGATAAGTTATCCAGCGTATTTTATACATGGGATATAAGTAAATAATATCCAAGATATGTTGTTTTTTATTATCTTAGATATTATCATGGGTATATACCAACCACGGAACATACCCAAACACTATTATGAACTACACTACAGAAAAATTAAACGACTTAACCAAAAAAGAAGTATACGAAGTTGCCCGCGCTATCGCTACTGATAAGGGTATTACCGGAATTAGCAAATATCCCAAAAATAAACTAATTGAATTCATTATGACTAACCAAACTATTGAAAAACCCGCACAGACTGAAGTTGAGGAACAGACTGAAGTTGAGGAACAGACCCAAGACGAACAACCAATAGAATTTGAATCAGTTCCCACACCGGAAGAATTCTTTAATCTAATCTCGCAACTAGATAAAAGATTAAAAGTTAATCAAGCCTGTAACGCTTTATTAGACTTGTTAGCTGAAAAGTTCACTGTCGCTACTGTTTCTAGAAAGCTGTCTGCATACAAAAAACTTTTTTATAATTTCCAACACCCAACCAATGACAACCTTAATGAGACTGTAGATACTGCCAAAGGTAAAAACACACAACACATTGCGGCTAACCTTTTAACTTTAACTGAAGAACAGTCTGCACAGCTTAAAGGAAACAGACAACAAGCCGAATCATCCAGACTAGGGATTAAAGAAGATGGGGATATCAAAGATGTTGTTATGCCTCCTCAAAATATTAAGAGCATTATTGAAAAAGGTTGCAGTTTACTTAGAAGTACTGACCCTGTAGATATCGCTTGCGGACTACTTCCATTAACCGGACTACGACGTAATGAACAAAATATGCCTGCTATCGAATATGACAGCGGTGTGATTGAGCGAGAATGGAAAGTAATTGGTGAATTTCTAATTGCAATCAAAGGATTATCTAAGAAGGGTGGTAATGATGGTTGGTTTGCTCGTGCGACACTTGCGCCAGCACAGATGATAGTAGATGCCCAAAAAAGATTTTTAGCGCACCCTAAAGTAAAAGCTATCCCAAGTAATTATCAAGCTTATAGTGATGGAGCATTTCGCAAAGCTATGGATAGGGGATTTAAAAGAATTTGGGAAGAAGAATTTCGCACTATTGAATCATACGATGATGATGGTAATAAAACTAAAAGTGACACATCTACTCACAAAGCGCGGGCATTCTACACTTGGGCGTTAGTTCCCGTGTTAAAGGCTAATGGGTTTAATCAAAAGCAAGCAAAGCTTTATGTTAAGGAATGCTTGGGACATGATGATGAGAAAGACACATCAAAGTATTTTAATCGCTACGATGAAGACCAGTTTATTGAAGCAATTGATATTAATATTCCAACTAATTTTAAGGAGATAGGACAAATATCACTGGCAACTGTTAAGGAATTAAATAAACCTTATTTGGAAGTAAAAGAAACAGAAACTATACAAGAAAAAACTGAACTACCAAACGAAACTAAAAAAGAAAAAGTAAAATTTGAATTCAATCTTGAAAAGTTTTTTGATGGAATTAGCCAAGATTTACGAATTACATTTAATTCAACATTTAAAAATGAAAGCGACATTACTACCGCATTAATAGAAGTAGTGAATAAAGCCTTAAACACACCTGTACAAACAGAAAATAAACCACCTGTATCTGATAAAATCAGCGAGATTTTAGCCGCTGTAATGGAGTACAACGGGGAACAACCGGAAACTAAAAATATTCTAATTCCAACTTATGCAGCTTGTAATCGTATCTCTAAAGTTGTTTATGATAGAGAAATTGCCCGCTCCACTTTTGACGATGTGTGGAAGGAAAAAGGACGGGATATAACCGAAAGATTAGCTAATAGAGATATTCCAAATATTTCCAGAGATGAAGCTAAAAGACAGGGTGTAGTTTCTCAAGAAATGTGGAATGGTAAATACCACAGAAAAGATATGGATGAGGTTATTAGTAAAATAGTAAATATTCTGGAGTATCAAGAATAAATGATTGGATGCGGATGTAAAATCTGCAAAGCTAATTTAGGCGAGTTCACCAATGAATTAATACTTGCTGGCGAGTCGCCTAAATCAGTTCTAGCAGAGTTAGAAAATCAAGGGGTAACTGTTACTAAAAAGTTACTTAAACGACATTTAGCAGCTTTTGAAATTGATTACCCACACGAAAATTCAAACAGTGACCAAATATGCGAACCTGTAACAATTGAGTTAAATGATATTGATTTTAGTCAGTACAACTTTGATATTAATCAAGTAGAATCTATAATTGCTTTTCTGCAAAAATTAAACCTCAAAGTTTACTTAAATCAAATCCAGATAGCGTTACAGCGTCAACAAGATGTAATTGATGGTAAGGTACCGGGTGTTCCCTCGGAGGTGTTTAAAAATCTTGCTGTAGCTTTCCAGATACTCGAAAAATCTACAGCTATGGGTATTCAAATTAATCAAAAAGAAGCTATTCGGGTTGTCGAAAATTTAGGTTTAAAAGTAGAACCAATGTTACAGTTACCTCCACAAAATAATGTTTCAAATCAAACCGACTCAGAAACAGATTAGTAAATATTTTAAAACTGACGATTCATTTATTTGTCCTAAATCATGGGTCGAGTTTGCTGAATTAACTAGTATTCGCTCTGCTGGTAATATTGTTAAATTTAATCCCTATAAGTACCAAGTTGATTTAGTCCAAACCATGATTGAAAGGTCGGTTTGTATTGTTAAATCTCGGCAGTTGGGAATATCTGAAACAATTATTTCGTTTATGTTATGGAATGCTTGTCTAAATCCTGGATATATGGGTTTAGTATTTTCTAAAACTCAGACTGACTCGTCATTATTGGCGCGTCGTATGAAACGAATGATTGAAAGTTTGGGGTTAAGTACTACTACAGAAAACCTTTCTGATATAGAAATAAAAGGGAAAGGACGTATCTTATTTAGAAATAGCAATCCTGATTCTGCTAGGGGAATAGAAAGCGTTTGTATGGCTTTTTTAGATGAATTTAGCTTCCAAGAAAATGCTGAGGATATTTATAATGCTCTTGCTCCAAGTATGCAAATGTTAGGCGACAAAGCGCGAGTATATGCTGTTAGCACCCCAAACGGTAAAACTGGAATGTTTTATAATTTAGCTGCTAATAATAACGGTTCTATTAATTTAGAATATCTTTGCGAGAAAGTATCTAAAGGGGAAATTGCACCCTATCAATCATGGGTTGATAACGGTGGTTGGGGTAAAGTTCTATTGCATTGGAAGGTACACCCGATTTACGGTAACAATCCCAATTTTTTAAAAGAAGTCCATGAAAATCAAAAATTAAGTTGGGATGTTATCGAACGGGAATATAATTTACAATTTAGCGACGCTTCAACATCTGTATTTGATTCAGCTTTAATTCGTAAAAATGCTGTGGGAAATTATGAAAATGATTATGATGCTAATGCTCAATATTACGCGGGACTAGATACTGCTACTACTGGTAATGATTACTGTGTATTTCCAGTATTAAAGTTTAAGAATAATCTGTTATCTCTAGTTCATTTATATAGAAAAAGAAAGGAAACTAGTGATTATCATCTCTACCATATAGGAGAATTAATTAAGAAGTTCCATATTAAAGGCGTAGGAATAGAAACCACCGGGGGAGTAGGACAAGTCTATTTAGAGTCATTATGCAAGGAATTCAAGCGCATAAATATAGAAGCTATCCGCACCACTGGAGACAGTAAACCTGTAATGATTTCTAACTTACAATTAGTCTTAGAACGCCAACAATTTATTTATCCTAATAATTCCCCACTAGTAGATGAATTACTTAGTTTTAGACGGCAAGGACGCAAGTTAGAAGCTACATCTGGAAAGCATGATGATATAGTTATTGGGTGCGATTTTGGGATAGCTATAAGGCCGTTATTTAAAGAAATTAAATTAGGTGTTTTTGGAGGTATACAGCTATGACATTAACTAGATTTAACAGTCGTTCTGCAATATGGTTTGATGATAATTGTTATGGAGTTGTCGTCTGCAAAAGTATTGATGGTAAATTACTTTGGAAAAGTGGAAATAAAAGTTTTTCTTTAAAAAACCTTGAAATAGTACACGCTAACACAGGATTATTATCTGAAAAAGAAATACTTGATAATTTAACAAGACTTAGTGGCGAATATCGTGATGTTTTAAATTTAGCTTGTAATAATTCACTAATGGTAGAAACTATTAAATTACCGCTTTTAGATAGCTATTTTAAAGAATTCAATAATTCTACAGAAGCGATTACAAAGATGAAAACATTACTAACAGATGAAAGAATAATGATGCCTGATGAATTAAAACCGTTATTCCGATCTGAATTCGATGTTTACGATTCGACCGAAAACCAAACACCACTTGTATCAGCACTTTTAATGTGTCTTTTACAAGTCAAAGAATTTTTTCAACAGATATATTTAGATGTACTGCGACCAAAACGTTATTTTTAATTGTTAATTTTTATTACAATTAAACCACAAGCTATAACTATTGGTATAACTAGCTTTGTCAAGGTTGTAAGCAACTTATGTCAATGTTGCCATTTGCGCGATCTCGCCCTACTAGCGCCCGAGCTAGCGCCCTACTAGCGCGTACTTTTTACAGTTTTTGGCAACTCCACTGTTTGTATTTTATTGCCCACTTTGCTAAATATTAATTATTAGAAAAAAGAAAATCCCGTACTCACTCGCTGAGTCGGGATTTAAGTTCATTAAATAAAATAATGAGTCTATGTTAGCAGCTTTTTCCAAAAATGAATGCCTAATCAGCCAAGGCGGGATAAATGAAAATCACCATTTTGGTTTTTTGTTGGTTAAAGCGTTGGCTCAAGCCCTGGCTTAGGCTGCTACAGATTCCAAAACAAATAAATCTCCTAAATACATTCATGAATACTCAAACTTTAACACCAATCGAGTTCAAACCATGCCCCAGATGTGTAAGTTACAACTTGTAGTTTCGATGTATTAATTCAATGCCTAAAACCAACCTTTGTTCTAAAAATGAACCAGTTGCAACCAATAACCCTGAAAGAGAAATTAAAAGATTAATCAAAAATGATATAGTCATGAAATTCTCAATTGGTTTTGCAAGATATCTAAAAGAGGAATTCGGTATTAAAAATAATTTCCGAAAAAAGCCTAGAGACGTTTATCGACCTTATGGAGATTTATTTTGTTCAATAAGTTCAATATGTAAAGAATTCACACTACAACAACGGATTTTACCGGGTTTACACAATAAATTTATAGTTGATTTATTTGAGCTATGCATTCTTGAATTAATGAAATTTGAAAAACAAACTTGTTTTAGTGCATTAAACCTATACAAAGAATGGGAAGACATTAAGCGCGAACTCAAGACATATTCTAAAAATTACAACGAACCATATGATTTTGAAAGTTTAAGCTTAAATAACCCATTCGCAAAACGCGGATATGAAAATTTAAGCTTGTTAATTGAATACTGCGTAATAGTAGCTAGAACTAACCGTAAATTTGAAATGCGAGCTTGGAAACCTTTTATTAAAGCTATTGAAGACGTTTGTGCAGTACCAAAACATAAAGATTTAGTAACTGTAAAAATAAATTTATCTGGTGAAATTTTTTACTCTAAAAATTCAAAACGTCCTACTAAACGCTATTTACCTCAGTATTCTGATGAATTTTTACGTAACATTTATTGCCACTGGAATGATATAAAACATTAGTGGTGCCATAACCCTTGCACTATATAAGTTTGCGAGTTTTTAAAAAACTTTGGCACGCCCTGAAAGTTAGCTCTATTCTTATAGAGCAACAAAAAACACGGTTGGTAGCCGTGTAATCAAATTATGTTAATAGCCAACATTCTAGATTTTTTAGACTCTGATTACAACTGTCCGTTTTGCCCGTGGTCAACTCCCCGTGTAGAGCGAATAGATAATAGTTACCACTACGGAAGAATTTATTGTAATCATTGCGGTCATTTTATCACATATCTCGATTATAGTGAATTTCACCATAATTGGCAAAATAAAAATGCCTTCCGTGCTTGTGAGAAGGCTAGAAAGTTTGTGCTTAATAGTTTTTAAGCGGCTTGTATCGTATTAAACACTGCTTTTTCTAAAGCTTCTACCCGTGCTTCTAATTCTTCTTTTCTACCTCGTTCATCAAACAATTTAGTGAGGTAATCAGCAAGTGATAAATGTTCTTCTTTAGCAGCTTTTTTCATTGCTTCTGCAACTGCCCCATTAAGTCTGAGGGACACTTGGGTGTCTTTTAAGGTGGATTTCATAAGTAATTCAAATGAAGTCAATTTATCTCTAATCTAGCAAACTCGGTCTAGTAAGTCAAATGTAATTCATATGGTAGACAATTACCAAAGTGTCATGTTAAGGTATTCATATGAGTTGCAAGTGACTTACAATGCTAAGTGTGAAGGGAAATATTACACCATTCACTAGTAAACCATAAAACATAGGCAAATAAACCAATGGCTAAATTTACCGCAGTCAAAACCACCGAATCTAAGCAAGTTAAAACAAGTAATACTTTACTAACTGATATAGAACAAATTCCAGCAATCGACCAAGACGGAAGCATTAACGGAATTATTACCAAAATCGACCGGGTAAAAGACCAAAACCGTACCACTGGGAAGTTAATCAATAAATTTAAATTCACCATCCAAGTACTTGATGAGGATGGGGAAGAAATGAACGTGTACTTACGTACTAACTGCCGTATTACTGGTAAAAAATTCGAGTATAAAGACGGTGCAATGAAGCACTCAAAACTTGTCAGATTTTTACAAGCTTTGGAAGTTGTGCCAGCAAAAATCAGCGAAAAAGATTCATTTCAGTTCGACCTCACCCAACTTATTGATGAACCCATAAGCTTTAAACTCTACGAGGATAACGGTTTCTGGACTCCTGATGAAGATAGCTTTTGTTTCATTGAAAATGATGAAGACTCAGGAGAAGAATAAAAAACTCCCACTGAGGAGTGAGAGATTTTTCAATTAAATATGTGTAACGGGGTGTTGGTAGCACCCCTAAGCACTTTCTTAGTTACGTATCACTACACACATAGGTTAGAAAAATGCCTAGAAAAATTTTAAAGGCTACTCTTGTAAATGGCGAGGGTGGTATTACTAAAAATATTGATAATCCGCTGTTAACGGATACTGAAAATTGTAAATATAAAGCTGTTTCTAGTATATCAAATATTCGGGATAATCGAAATAGCAATAAAACCAGAAAAGGATTTACGGAAAAACAACTAAATCAATTCTCTACATACTCATCTAATTTGAAAAAAGATGGGTTTGTGGTACATGAAGGTACTTGTGGGAGAATATTTGAATCGGATACTAGCAACTGTTCGTTAGCACGGTTAGATACCCCAATCTTTACGGGAAAGTTTCATCAGAAGTACATTCAATCCGTAGGTACTGGGGAACGATTTTTTAAACAATTTATTGCAGATAATAGCAGCAACACAGTTGTTATTACTGAAGGTGTATTCGATGCGTTAGCTGCTTGGACTATGGGATTTAATGCTATAGCTTACAGTGGTATTAATGGAGCATTTGAAGGAACAGAACTACATTCAGATTTAGAACAACTGCTATCTGTTTATGATTATATAACGATAGGGTATGATATCGATTCAAGCGTAGATAAGCAACTTTATGTAGAACATCATATTTACAAGCTTGCCAAACTCTTAAGAAAGCGAGGTAAGCAAATAGAAATAGTCGATGTTTGGGATAGACAGCTAGGTAAAGACTTTGCAGCAATTCTCGCTAACCACGGCGATGATACTTTAAAAGATATTTTGTCAGCAACAACATCTAGTAAAGACTGGGTAGGTATATCGGCTAGTTGTGCTTATACACCAACAGTTGTAGAAAATTCTGAGTACATCAGTGAAGGTAAAATACTTGAGTTGGTTCTCAAATATTCCGATGTTTTTGTACTAGCCCCTATGGGTGCTGGTAAGACTCATTCGCTTTTTAGTGTATTATCTGCATTAGAAGATTTAGGGGTGCTGATTATTTCCCCATTGCGCGTACTAGGAAGACAGATAACCAAAGATTTACGCGATAAAGGGGTAAACATTTTTTACCGCGATGATATCAGCCCTACCGCTAATTGGGAGCGTATTGTTTGCTGTTTGGAGTCAATTTCTACCCACGGCAAGTTAAAGATTAAAGCCGATGGTAGCCAAATGATAGATAAAATACAGGTAATTGATGAAGTCGCCCAAGTTATAGAAGGATTATTAGAAAGCAGCACTATATCTAAAACTCGTAAAGAAGTTGTAGAACTACTAACCGCAATGCTTAGAAGTGCTAAAAATAGACTTTATTTATCAGCGGATTTAACCGATTTTCATTGTGATGTAATAAAAAAAATTGTAGGAGTAGAAGATAAAAATATTTGCAAATACGCAAATACTTTTAAACGTAATAAATTCAAGGGGTTTAATTTAGGTACTGCTGAAAAAGCGGTAGATTTTACCTTAAAGTTACTCACAAAAAACAAGCGGGTATTTTTAGGAATTGATAGCCAAAAAACCACAAGTACTTATGGTACTGGTAATTTAGCCGAGTTATTTAGTAAGGGTGGCGAATTATTCGGATTAAAAGATATTCCACAAGAATTAATTTTAATTTTGGATTCCCAGACAACTAAAACTAAAGGGCATGATGCTTACAAAATAGTTATTGAAGGAAAGTTAGATTTATTAGATAAATATTTGCTAGTCATTGCGTCTCCTAGTGTTCAATCTGGATTTTCATTAAAACCAGAAATATACAGTCCAGATGCTATAGTTTTGATTCATATGGGTAGTACTTCTCCTAATGGTATATGCCAATTATCAATGAGAATTAGAGATTTAACTGTACCGCGTTATTTTGCTTTTGGTGGGTATATTGGTAACAGTTTAAGAGCTAATGGTGCTAAATCTAAAAGTGAAGTTAAACGTTACTATTCAAACCAAGTAAAAGCTATATCTGAAGCTACTAACGCTAAAACTAAAGATGCTGTAATAGGTAATAGCGGTATACAAAATGCCTTTGACTTGTCTATTAATTTAGACATAGAAGATTTAACGCTAGAAGATGAGTATTACAAATTTAAAGCAATCCAAAACTTACAGTTACTTAATCGTGAACAGTATATTTTTAGTAAGCTAAGAGCGCAAGGTGCTATTATCGAACCATTAGAAAGTGAAGTAGAAAATGCTGTAAAAGATAACCTTAAAGAAATTAAAGAGCGTAGAATATTTGAAGAAGCTGAAAGAGAATTTAACGCACCGGATATTGATGAGAAAACTATTGGTCAGTATAAAGAACAGCCAGCATTGACAGTCGAACAACAAGACTCAGTTAGTAAGTATTATTCCCAGAAGTTTTCTTACCGTTATGATGACGTAAGTACCCAAGATTTAATTGATAAAAAGTTAGGTTTACTCGATTCCGAAGAATTACTTTTCTGGTTAACTCAAGGTAGAAACTACGTTGAATTCAACGAGCAAGAACGCATACTAAGACTGCAAGGAATACCAATCTATAATAGTACTAAACTTTTAGAAGATGCGGAAGGTACTAAAATTTTTAAACATGATGCAATTAGTAACTCATTAATTAATAAAGTTACGTTGCTTGAAAAATTAGGTATTCACGAGGCTTTAGATTTTGCTCAAAAGCATGGGGTAGCCGATTTATATTTAGAAGGAACTGACAAACAACAACTTGTACCCGAACCTATCACTAAACTTTGCGATAATGTTAGAGAAAATAAAACAGAAGTTGCTTTAACTTTTAAATGGCATCATGATAAATTTGTACAAAAAACACCTACATTATTTGCAAATATTTTAGGTGAAATTGGTTATAAACTAGACAGTAAAACCCAAGTTAGAGCTAAAAGTTTAGCTACAGGTAAAACTAAAAAAGTTAACCTAAATCAAAGGATAGTACCTACAAGAAACGCTAAAAATAGACAAAAAAGGTTTGATGCATACTCAAGCTTTATAAAGGGTAAATTTTATAATTTCACTAATACCCAGCTATTCTTTAATATCGGACGTGGATTAATTGAAAATAAATCTACTACCCAATTAATTAAAAACTTTGGACTAGAATCTGTATTAGAATCTGCTAGACGTTTACCACGAAATGACTATGGGTTATCAAAGCACTCACAGGTATTAATTGAACATCACAAATTAGATGTAAACATTGATATTCCCATTGAAATAGTTACACCTGAAAATGTTGATAGTTTTACAGAAGTAGTCAACAACTGGATTATCAATAAAACTGAAATTGGTTTTGATACTGAAACCTACGAAAGTGCAATACACAGGGAATATTGTTTTATTAAAAATGATAAGTGGTACTGGCATAATCCACAAACTAACAAAAACCAGCAAGTTAAACCGGGGTTAGACCAAAACAATAACCAAGCAAGACTAATACAGTTTACTGATGAAAATAAAACTTTTGTAATAGATTTAGGTCGTTGTGAATCACCCGCAATACCTTTATGGCTTAAAAATGCTTGGTTAGCAATAAATAAACTAACTCGCCAAAACGTAATAGTAGGGCATAATCTTAAATTTGACACTAATACTATGAAAAAGTACGGATTAACTATTAAAAAACCCTACTGTACAATGCTTGCTACAAAACTATTACATGGGGATTGTGGAGCAGGTAAAGTAATGCAAGGTGGTTATGGGTTAAAATCCTGTATTTTTAATCTTCTAAATTTACCTATTGATAAATCCGAACAGATGAGTAATTGGGGTGCTGAAACATTAACCGACTCACAAATCATTTACGCAGCTAAAGACGCGATATTAACTTTAGTTCTTAAAAAGCGATTAGAATTAATCTTTAATAATCCTAAGCAATGGGGATTTGCAGAATTTGAAAACGAGCAAGGGTTACACGCTAACTTACAATTATTAGAAGTTGAAAACCGTAATATCTACCACACTACCGAGATGCAGTGGCGTGGTGTTCCTTGTGATATTCAAGCTTTACGCGAATGTATCGCCAAACTTGAAAAAGTCAGAAGTGACGTTGAAAAAGATTGGGAAGCTTTACAAATGCCATGCGAACCAACACAAGCTAAGGCAATTGTTACCGAACTAAATAAACGATATATAGATAAAGAACATCCGTTTGAGCCACAAGAAATTGCCGAATCTTTAGGTATTAACTTAGATAATCCTGACTTAGAATTACCTGAAATAACTGAAAACTTTACCAGTACTTCTAAAGATGTAATTAATGACAACCCAAACATTCCAGAGTTATTAGTTTTAAAAGCTTGGAGGAGTTTTAATGCAGCCATTACACAGTTAAGTAAAGTACTTTTATCAGTTGAAATTAACGGCAGTTGTAAAACGGAATATGGGGTATTAAGCGGTACTGGTAGAATGAGTTGCGGTAATCAATATGGTTTAGGAACTCCCAACTTACAAGCATTTATTAAAAGTGCTAAAGGTAAATTTTACGGATTCATTAAAGATACTAAATCTACTCCGTTAAAATTCTGGAATAAACCAAGTATTGAAGAAACTATTCCTATTCGTGGGTTATTCAAACTAACAGATAATAGTAAAGCATTCTTTACCGAGGATGCAAACGCTAGTCACTCTAGATTAGCTGTGGGTTTTGGTAAATGTGAATTTGGTAAATCAGTGCTAGAAGACGAAAACATGGATGCACACTCAATGTTTTCTATGATGGCACTACAAGCGCTACTAGCTGAGGACAATACTTGCTTAGATGGATTCCCAGAAATACGCGATTTTGTAAAAGATTTACCCGAAGCAGAAATACGCACGGCTAAAGTAGCTAAAAACTTTAAAAATCTTGATGCCGATAAAGCTGGTAAAAGATTTAGAGATGCAGCTAAAACGCTTTTCTATTCGGTTTTAAACGGAGCGCAAGCAGATAAAATGCGTAAAGTTTTGTCAGGAACCATTGGACAAGCTGTGAGTGTAAGCGCTGGTGAAGCAATGTTTAATAAATTCTGGGGTCTGTACCAAGGGATAGGGGATTACATAAAAAAAGTACTTGTTGAAGCTGAAGCTAATGAAATTAACTTTGGTGGTATTGCCTTTAATATGACCACACTACCAGATGGAGTTAAACTACTTTATGCTCGTAAAAACGGAGATTTAGCCACAACTAATTTAATCGCTTGTCAGTGGTCACGCTCTGAAGCCACAGCACTTAAAAAAGTTATGGCAAGTATTGAAAAAATGCCTCAAGAATGGGGGGCAACATTAATCAATATGGTACATGACGAAGTAGGAATAACTTGTAATTCTAAACATTGGCAACAAGCTTACACTTTTACTTCTGATAGCTTTGCTAAGGAATACAATGTTTATCTAGATGGATTTGTACCGGGTGACGAACCAACAGAAACTAAGTTAGCTGCTAAACTTGCCAAAGATAATACTTATATTCCTACCAGTTGGGCTGACAAGTGACACAAGTAAAAGTAGGTAGCTACGGTACGGTTTACAAAGCAGGTAGCTACCGTTATGCAGTAAAAGTAATAGAAATAAAACAATCTAAATGTGTAGGTATCCTACTATCTTTCCCAGATGAACTTTGCACATTCAATAGTAAATATTTCATTCCCAGAGGTGAACCCGGAGGAATGATGGCACTGGAGGGACAAATCAAAAGATTTGAAGAAATTAAAAACGAATACCCAAATCCTAAACTAAATGCCCAATACGATAATTACAAAAATAAGTCAAAAGGGTTTGGTTAATCCGTTGTAGGAATAATCCCCCATCGCCTGCAATCGCCCTAACAGGCGTTAAAACGGTGTAAACCCAGTACCAACCGAATAACCCAAGCCTTGCCCCATGTCGTTAACGGATGTGGGGTTAATGCTGTGTACGCTTCATAGCGAACCATTAAATTGACACAGACCCATGCTGAAATTCTCAAACAATCAAGTTTTATTGATTCAGTAACCCATAACAACGCAATAATAAGGCTTACAGGAAATAGGCTACCAGCGGCGCTATAAGGCATCTCTAAGACACGTTCATCAAAAGTACGCCATTAAAATCATATGCTACTACAGAGGCTTTAAAGGCGATTCTGCTTTTAAACTACTGAGTATATAATACTACTATGTCCCTAAAAATCACGAGGGGGAGGGTATTTCTATAGGAGAAACAGGGACAAAATGGCTGAAAAGCTTACTGGCAGGTTAATACAGGCTCGCGGTTTTTGGGACATTGGTTTGTACTAGTGAAAATGTCCCTAATTCCGCGAGATACTATTATGTAAGGCTTATAGAGTAGTACACCTGAAAATGTGGTATACGGAGATGGGAAGGTTGAGGAGCTAAATTTGAGTTTGGAATGTTGTTCGGTATTACCGAATAAGTAAACAGGATAAGATGAGAGGGATAAGCGGAAGTTATGCGGACAAGTGCGATCGCGCTAATTCAACTTATATATTGCAGCGCTTTGAGGTCTGAATCTTATTCGAGATTATCGAATTAGTATTTACCCTGGATATATCACGGGTAATAGCAAACTGTCTACTGCAAATATCCAGGATATATCACGGGTAATTTACTGCAATTTGATAAAAACATCAATGATATATCAAGGGTAATTCACAGCAAACCGGAAAAATCAAGAGTTATAAGTATTTTGAAGTATTTTGCACCCACGAGATTAACACGGGCTGACGGACGCGCTAGACACCGGAAAATGAATCGATGGGGTTTTGAAGGTGGAGTGGAACGACATCAGCACGCGCAAGATGCCAGAATTGCAAGATGGGTATTAGGGAGATGGGGAGTAGCCACGCACGGCAGGTATAAGCGGGTAAATTTGAGTTTTGAGTATTGTTCGAGATTATCGAATTAACCTTTATCCTGTATATATCTAGGATAAAATTGAGAACAAAGATACTTCAAGGATACTGGATATACTTATAAAATATCTATGATAAAATCGAGTTGTTTTGGAATGTGAGGATACTGGATATTGTAAAAAAGTATCAAGGATGTTAGATAAAGGCACAAAATTGAAGCTGAAAACCCAAAAATAAAGCTGTTTTGATACTATCCTGGATAAAAATCCCGCACATATATAGGGTATTGACAGCACTTTAAGCCATAATGTTAAATAAGCGATATCGCAGAAGGTGGAGCGGAGCGACACCACCACGCTCCCGCAGGGAGCCAGGAAACCTATATCCCTGATATATCAGGGGTAAAAGGATGCTCATCACGGAGGTCATTATTATGGATACACCTAGCAATATTATCATAGATAAATATAATGAAAAAGTCATGGATGATTGCCGATGGGGTTATCGCACTGGTAATACGCCCCAGCATAGATGGAGGTGGTTATCATGGATATAGAACGAGGTGGTTATCATGGATATAGAACGAGGTGGTTATCATGGATATAAAACGAGGTAATTATCATGGATATAGAACGAGGTAATTATCATGTATATTTAGCGCAGATATCAACGCATATATGTCCAGTAAAATTTTTACTGGACATA
>JBCBPQ010000179.1:0-14787 GCA_039820645.1 Cyanobacteria bacterium J06633_8
ATCCGGCAGAAGTCATTAAGCCTTGACTTTTGTATTCGATTCTTTCTTCATTTGACAATCCTTCTATTTTTGAAATCGCTGTGAAAATTAGAATTGGTGAAACAGAAAAAAAGATTGTTATTCCTATTAACCAATTCGTTAGTGCGTCTGTCTTTTTAGCAGACATAGAATCAGTATTCCTCACAACACAGAATTCTTACCGAAACGATTGGGATTAAAGAGTATACCATTTGTGTAAAAAATGCAATATCTATCGAAAGTTGCAGTTGCAATCTGTAATGCTGGTAGACAGCTAGCAGATTGTCTCTAATATAATGCCCAACTTATATTCTACGGCACGGTAAAATTACGTAGATAGCCTTTTTTAGAAGATGTAGAAACACCAGATTTTCTTAACAACAATGAATATTAAGATTTTAATTTTGAACCTTATGATTTGCCTTTTTATCATTAAAAAAGGCTTCTCTTAGATTCGCTCTATCAAAGTTAACACCCTTAAGATTTGCTCCCCTTAAATTAGCTAAAAACAAGTTAGCACAACGCAAATCGGCATTAGAAAGATTTGCTTGAGTAAGATTTGCTGCATTTAATATAGCACCAGATAAGTTAGCTGAGGTCAAATTTGCCCGAGTCAAATTTGCTGCACTTAGTACTGCACTATTTAAATTAGCATTTTCTAGGTCTGCATCAATTAAGTTTACTCGGTAAAGGATTGATTGTTCTAAATTGATTTTTTTCAGATTTGCATTACGAAGATTCGCACCCCGAATATCAATACAACTTAAGTCAATCTTATCTCTACGCAAGTATTTATCGGTTTCCGGATTAGTTATAATTTTTAAAGCAGTTTTAATATCCGTATTAATTTCACTTATAGGATTTGTAGGAAATTCGTTTAATATTTTCAAAGACCGATTTTGCCTAATATAAATTGTAATTATTTGCAAAACTTTATTATATTCTTCCGGATATTCGATAGCTATTGTTTGCAAATTTTCTATCGCAATAATTCTTCGCTCTATTTGATTTTGAGTTAATTCTTCTACAGCATTTTGTAAACGCTTATTAATTTGATTTTTACTAAATAAATTCATTGTTAAAGTTAAATAAGTATATAGTCACAAAGTTTTTCTAACAGTTCTTGCTTTTTCTATTGTTTTATAACGTACAGCATAAATAGATACTTCGTTTCATCTTAAATAAAATAAACATTCTTGTTACTTAATATATGTATTGTCCTATGCAAAAGAACAATATTTCATCTAATTTACATAAAGAATAGAAGATGAGACAGATATTTGAGTTATTGCTCTAGACGGAGGAGGGGCTAATCAAATAAAGCTTACCTACTCCGAGTTCAATTCGCCGCATCTTTTGCTATAAGTACCCTCTATACTCAATACCCAGTTAGCAATCCAAGACAAATATGCCGCAAAATATACAACCTTTGAGAAAAGACCTAGTTTTATTAGGTGGTGGGCATTCTCACGCGATCGCGCTCAAAATGCTCGGAATGAAGCCTTTACCGGGAGTTAGGATAACTTTGATTACGGAGAACAGCGATACCCCTTACTCTGGAATGTTACCTGGACATATAGCAGGATTTTATACCCGCGACCAATGCCATATTAATTTGCGGAAGTTAACAACATTTGCTCAAGCACAATTATATATAGATTATGTAAATGGTATCGATTTGAAAAACAATCGAGTTATTTGTGCAAATCGTCCTGATGTCAGTTTTGATTTATTATCGATTGATATAGGTTCTACCCCATCAACAATTTCTGTATCTGGCGCTACCAAATATGCAATTCCAGCGAAACCTGTGAGAATTTTACTGCAACATTGGTACAAGCTTGTAGAAAATGTGAGAAATAATTCTCAACAAGCGGTAAAAATAGCAATTGTAGGTGGTGGCGCTGGAGGTGTAGAGTTAGCGCTGTCGATGCAGGGACATTTACGTCAATACCATCAAAATTTAGAAATTCATTTGTTTGGCAGAGATAATCAATTGATGAAGACTGCTAATAGTTTTTTAGGAAATTTGTTGAAGAGTACTTTAATAGAGCGTGGTATAGTATTGCAGTTAGGTGAGACAGTATGCAAAGTTGCACGAGAAGAAGATATACAGAAATCTAATGTAGTATGTGAATCGGGATTGCAATTTCAATGCGATTATGTATTCTGGGTAACGCAAGCATCTGCGCCAAAATGGTTGGAATCAACGGAAATTGCTAGGGATAAGCAAGGATTTATTCTAGTTAACGATAATTTACAGTCATTATCGCACCCGCAGGTGTTTGCAACTGGGGATATTGCAACGATGAAAAATCATCCTCGGGCTAAAGCGGGGGTATTTGCAGTACGTCAGGGAAAACCTTTATTTGAAAATCTAAGAAGAAGTTTATCAGGAAAAAATCTTAAAAAGTATGTACCGCAGAAGGATTATTTAAGTTTAATCGGTACTGGTGATGGAATGGCGATCGCTACTCGTGGATGGTTGACTTTACCACCAAGCAAACTATTGTGGCATTGGAAGGATTATATTGACAGGAAGTTTATGGCAAAATTTAGTAATCTTCCAAAAATGGGCATGAGAAATGGGGAATTGGGTATGGGGCATTGGGCATGGGATAATAAAAAAGTAATTTCAAATTCTTTAACTCATAATTCCTCACTTCTAACTCCTAACTCTATGTATTGTGATGGATGTGGTTCTAAGGTTGGTGGTAATGTTTTAGAAACTGTTTTACGTCGAGTTCAAGAAAATCTTGCTGTTACCGAAAGGGAAGATATTATTATCGGGTTGAATTCTGCGGATGATGCTGCTGTGGTGAAGGTACCTAGCTTTAAGGTGATGGTACAAACTATTGATTATTTTACTAGTTTAATTAACGATCCCTACATTTTTGCACAAGTTGCTGTAAATCATTGTTTAAGCGATATTTTTGCAATGGGTGCGATTCCTCATAGCGTTTTGGCTTTGGCTACTATTCCCTATGGAAATTCTTCCACAGTTGAGGAAACTTTATTTCAATTATTATCTGGTGCGGTTAAGCAGTTACATCAAGCACAAGTATCTTTAATTGGGGGACATTCTATTCAAGGAGAAAAGTTAGCTTTTGGTTTATCTTGCAATGGTTTGGCTGAGGAAGATAAACTTTTACGTAAAAGCGGAATGGAATGGGAAAATGTTTTAATTTTGACTAAAGCATTGGGTATGGGTACCTTATTTGCTGGTGAAATGCGTCTTCAAGTTAAAGGAATTTGGATTGATAATGCGATAAAATCAATGTTGTTATCAAATCAAGCTGCTGCTGAATGTTTTTTGGAATATGGAGCTACTGCTTGTACTGATATTACGGGTTTTGGTTTAGTTGGGCATTTATCTGAGATGGTAAAGGCTTCTCAAATCGGAGTTGAGTTACAGTTATCTAAAATTCCGATTTTGGATGGTGCTAGGGATATTTCAAGAAAGGGGATTTTTAGTTCGCTTTATCCGGATAATTTACAGGCTTGTAGGTATATTACGAATTATAAAGATTTTGAATTTCATGGCAATTATCCGTTACTATTCGATCCACAAACTTCGGGTGGGTTGTTAGCTGCGGTTTCTCGTGATAAAGCTGATAGTTGTTTGCAGAGGTTGAAGGATTTGGGGTATCCAGAAGCAGAGATTATTGGTATTGTCGGAGGAGAGGGAATAAGGTTGGTGGAGGATTAAACGCAGAGTATCGCTGAGGTAAGCGCTGAGTATCGCGGAGTTTAGTTAAGAGTTGATTTGACTCCATTCAAAGTTGTTTAAATCTAAAATGTAATTTATGGAGTTTTGAATATAAGCTTTTTGAGTCCATAATTTACCACCAGTAATGTAAATCTGGGATGGTTGTTGAAATTTAGCGTCAAGCGGAGCTTATCGCCTTAAAATTATACTTAACCCGCTTCATTATTTCTCGCGCAACTGCTCCGGCTTCATCTTTGAGAGATTTTTCGCTAATCTCACCCAAATTTTTAAGTTCTTGCCAAACCTGTTCGCATTCACCAGCTTTATAACGCTCAAGTAATCTTGGATTTGACATAAGACTTTCAACATCACCTTCGCTTTACAAAATATAAGCTTTACCAATTACCAATTACCCAAAAAAGTATAAATACTCATGAAAATTCTGTAAGTTTGGAGCATAAATAGCGAACAAAAGTGCATGAAGGTGAACCGATTCGTATTTCCTCGGTGGAAAAGTCGGCTACCACTACTTAGAACTGTTTCATCATGTCATATAAATAATTTATAATTACTTAACAAATGGTATAGTCGCCATCAGCAGGAAGACATAAAATATCTGTGATGGTATAGTTCCAGCCCGTGCTGACTTTTTAAACCAATGCCGATTCCCCTTGAGTATTACTTAAGTGTAGTCACCGACCGTTCTAGCACCAAGTTATATAGTCAAATATGAAAGACCTCACTCGTTATCGAAATATCGGCATCTTCGCTCACGTTGATGCAGGAAAAACAACCACAACTGAAAGAATTCTGAAGCTCACTGGTAAAATTCACAAAATCGGTGAGGTTCATGAAGGTGCGGCGACAACGGACTTCATGGATCAGGAGCAGGAGCGCGGTATTACGATTCAATCCGCTGCTACAAGCTGCTTCTGGAACGACCATCAATTGAATATCATCGATACCCCCGGGCACGTTGATTTCACTATTGAGGTATATCGTTCTCTCAAGGTTCTCGATGGCGGAATCGGCGTATTTTGTGGCTCCGGTGGTGTGGAACCTCAGTCGGAAACTAACTGGCGCTACGCTAACGACTCCAAAGTTGCACGAATTATTTACGTTAATAAACTTGACCGGATTGGAGCAGATTTCTACCGGGTTGTTAAGCAGGTGGACGATGTTCTTGCTGCTAAGCCGTTAGTAATGGTATTACCTATCGGCACTGAAAGCGAATTTGTTGGTGTTGTCGATTTATTAACTCGTAAAGCTTGGGTTTGGGATGATTCCGGAGATCCAATGAATTACGAGATTAAGGATGTTCCCGAGGAGATGAATGATGATGTGGAAACTTGGCGCGAGCAGCTAGTTGAAATGGCTGTAGAGCAAGATGATGCGTTGATGGAAAAATATCTCGAAGGTGAAGAGGTATCCATCGATGATTTGAAGCGCTGTATCAGTAAAGGTACCAAAGATTTAGCATTCTTCCCCACTTATTGCGGTTCTTCTTTTAAGAATAAAGGGGTGCAATTAGTACTTGACGCTGTTGTTGATTACTTGCCCAATCCTACAGAAGTTAAACCACAGCCAGAAGTTGACCTCGAAGGTAATGAAACCGGGGAATTTGCTGTAGTTGACCCAGAAAAGCCATTAAGAGCGTTAGCATTCAAAATTATGGATGACCGCTTCGGTGCTTTAACCTTTACTCGAATATATTCGGGTACTTTGTCAAAAGGTGAAACTATTCTCAATACCTATACTGGTAAAACCGAACGTGTCAGCCGTCTTGTAGAAATGCACGCTGATTCTCGTGAGGAAATTGATTCGGCTCAAGCTGGGGATATTGTAGCAATTGTGGGTATGAAGAACGTCCAAACCGGACATACTTTGTGCGACCCCAAACAGCCAGCAACCTTGGAACCAATGGTGTTCCCAGACCCCGTAATCTCAATTTCTGTAACACCAACTAAGAAAGGTGCTTCCGAGAAGTTGGGTATGGCTTTAAGTAAAATGGTTCAGGAAGATCCTTCGTTCCAAGTTGAAACCGACCAAGAAAGCGGTGAAACCATTATTAAAGGAATGGGAGAATTACACCTAGATATTAAGGTTGACATTCTTAAGCGGACTCACGGTGTGGAAGTAGAAGTTGGTAAGCCACAGGTTGCTTATCGCGAATCTATCACCAAGCCAATCAACGACAGCTACACCCACAAGAAGCAATCCGGTGGTTCCGGTCAATTCGGTAGAATTGATTATACAATCGAACCTGGCGAGCCCGGTACTGGTTTCGAGTTCCAGTCTAAAGTAACTGGTGGTAACGTACCCAGAGAATTTTGGCCTGCGGTACAAAAGGGTTTTGAAAGCAGTATTGATAAAGGTATCTTAGCCGGATTCCCCTTAGTAGACGTGAAATTCACCTTAACCGACGGTGCTTTCCACCCAGTTGACTCCAGTGCGATCGCCTTTGAAATTGCAGCGAAATCTGGTTATCGTCAATCTATTCCTAAAGCTGGTCCTCAGCTACTTGAGCCGGTAATGAACGTAGACGTATTTACACCAGACGACCACGTTGGTGATGTAATTGGTGACTTAAACCGTCGTCGTGGAATGATTAAATCCCAAGATCCAGGTGCTACCGGGGTTCGCATTAAAGCAGAAGTTCCCCTAAGCGAAATGTTTGGTTACATCGGCGATTTACGTACCATGACTTCCGGTCGCGGTCAGTTCTCAATGGAATTCGACCACTACGCTCCATGTCCTAAGAATGTGGCTGATGAAGTGATTAAGGAAGTTAAAGAACGTGAAGCTGTGAAGAAATAAATTTTCAAAGTGATTTGATTTTTGAGTTTCTAGTTTTTAGTTTTGAGTTAAAAAAATTCCCGACTGACTTTTCATCAGTTGGGAATTTTTTTGTTTAGGTAATGTATTGTAGTAAGCGTGAAATTTGCTATATTTGTTACTAATTTAGGTTATACCAAGTCCGGTTAATTACTTACGATATAACCCGATTGAAAAGATAGCGGTTATTAGCAACATAATCTTTTACTCATTACTCATTACTCATTACTCATTACTCATTACTCATTACTCATTACGCCCGCCCCCACAGATATGATAACTGTTTAACCGGACATGATATTATTCACGTATTTTGACAGCAGTACCCACAGCAGTAATTAATAATAAAACACCTGATTGGTCAACATTAATTGTGCCGGTATCAATTTCAATACCTACAACAGCATTTGCTCCTAAACGCTGCGCTCGTTTTTCTAATTCTGCAAGTGCTTTTTGTTGTCCTTCCTCAAACAAGCGTTCGTAACTACCTGTTCGTCCACCAATAATATCTCTCAAACCCGCAAAAAAATCTCTCATGAAATTACTGCCGTAAACTACTTCTGCCGTTACAACTCCTAAATAGGATTCAACAATAGCTCCTTGAACTACGTCTGTAGTAGTTATAATCATAGACTTGCCTTAAAAATTGGGTGTAATTGCAATTGTTATTGATTTTGCAATAAAATAAATCCTCCTGATTCAGCTTGTTAACCAAAAAGGAGTTAAGTTCGCAATTCCATTTGATTGTTTGATTGGATGCCGTGAGTAAAAAGAAGGAAACTCAGCACAGTATTAGAATTTATAGCGTTGCTGAATAATCGCGATTCATTATATCTACCTACACTTTGTAGTGAGCGGGAAACTTATTTAGAGACGGGGCGCATTGCTACGTCTTTTTCAATGTGAAATCACGTTTTCATATTTTTATTCAGCAACGCCGAATTTATTGCAATTTCAGTAACATTTCATTTCAAACGCAGATTTGTATTTGTAGCTACAGCTAATTAGTGTGTCAAAAAGTTTTATCGCCTTATTTATTTAAGCTCTGGATAATACCTCCGCAAGCCAGTAGCTCTCATAAAAAGGGGAGAAGAGGGGATAATCCGAGATAAGGGATCAAAATTATACTTTTGTGCTCATCCTCTTAAGCAGTTAGTGTTGGAAATCTATAAATGTATTTTAATTCACTAAAAACTACTTAAGTAAGTAGGTGGGCACAAATAAACCAAGCTATATTACAAAATGTTTTTGACGCTCAAACCCTTACCCCTATTGCAAGACAGCAAGACAGCAAGACAGCCTTATCCCAATTACTATTTTCAATGCCAACCTACTTAATTGCGATCGCATAATTTTAGTGACTCAATACTGGGGAGCAAGATATTATAGTACGGAAATTACTTGAAATAAATATATAATAAAAATATATTGTTTTCATAAAAATAGCATTAAACAGCGAAATTACTTAATACAGAGACTTACTGCTTAAAATAGCAAATAAACCTTGGGTAACCGAACATTTACTGAGAAAAAACGCTTTTGTATCCCAGTTACGATAAATTAATTATGAAGTTAGAAAAAAGTAAGCTAATAGAGTTTTCAAAATTAGATATTTTTGTTTTAATAGACAAACATAAATTTAAGTTGTGGTAAAGTTGCGAAAACTTTCAGGTATTCAACTGTGTACAATCGAACATACTCTCTCATCGGTGTTCTCCTAGTAGGAAGTATTGCTTCTGCAATGCCTTCTGCGGCTCAGGCTGAAGTAAAAGTGGCGCAGTCTAAAAGCACTCAGCAAGTTAGAAGATTGCTGGATGAAGGGCGCAGGCTAGTAAAATCTGGTGACTTTAATGGCGCAATCAAAGTTTATCAGCAAGCTTCGAGCTTAGAACCAAAAAACGGCAGCATTTATTCTGGCATTGGTTACTTATATGCCCAACAAGGAAATTATCCCGCAGCATTAGCATCTTACCGGCGTGCTGTATCCTTAAATCCTAATAATGCCGATTATCAATATGCTTTAGCTTACGTAAGCGGCAGCATGGGCGATAATAAAACTGCTAAAAATGCTTACCGTAAGTCTATACAAATTAATCGTGAAAACGTTAATGCCTACATAGGATTAGCTTTGATCTTATTACGCTTAGGTGAATACAATAACGCTAAATGGGCATACGAAAAGGTTGTAGAGTTAGACCCAAAGAATCCCCAAGCTTATGAGTTGCGGGGTCGAATTTTAATGAAGAAAGGTCAATCCAAGGAAGCCGCTGGGGCTTTGAAGAAAGCACTAAATTTGTATGAAAGCCAGAAAAAATGGGATGGTGTTGCTCGAATAGATGCAATGTTGATAGACATTGAAAGTTAGAAGCAATTTACCACTTCATATTTTCCAATCCGTATGATTATCTAAGAGTGCATCACGAGAACACATTATTTAAATTATTGCCTCGTGTCGTTTATCAGTATTTGCTCGAAGCAAAGTGGGAGTAGAAAACCTGCCATTCCTATCCCACTTGCTTCATTTTCAAACTTTACATCAAACCGTCAATAAGCTGTTGTGGATTTTACTTGTATCTTTGGACAGGCAACTATGACTATCGCAGAATAAAATAGCAATTTCAGGAATTAAATTTGGAATTAAATTTAAATACGCTTTGGCTTAAAATTACACAAGTCAAATACGAAAATTAGAAAAATATTTTTATTGATTTATTAACGAATAAGTTGTTCAGCATGTATAACTGCTAAAACTAAAAGCTTTTTTGAAATTATTCACCAAGTGAATAAACTAACCAGTCTTGTATTTATTTATAATTACAATTAGGATTTATTGATATATCCATTTAACATACGTTTAAACAATTTTGAGCGTTCATAGAGTTCTTTGGAACGTTGCTGAAGCTGTTGTGAATGCTCGTACAGTTCACCTATAGACATGGCAGTGTTCTTCATAATTAAGTACTTATTCATTTTTTATATCTTTTTTTTATATCTTTAATTCTACTATCATTATGATTAGATATAAAATCTGAAAATTTCATTAACATAAGAACTATTTTTTCGCAAACATATTTCCACATAAATATAGAAACTCATCATTGTTGATATTAATATACAGTTAATTTTTCGGAACTATAATTTAATTTAATTTAATTTTATATTCTCTCGAAAGATGAAGTAAAAGGTATTGATTAAAGTTGATACAAGTAAGTCGGTTTAAAAAAACATAACTAAGTTTATTTGTGTAAATAAGCTTGGATTCTATATAAATCAGCTATTCGAGTGTGATTTACATTATGTTACATAGTTAGGTTTATGGCGTTGCTTAATTATGGGATGATTTAGTTATATTTTGAAGGTCATATTAATATTTTTAGACGCTAGTTCATCCGGTATTTATGCAACGCCAGTACTTATAAAAGGATATTTCAAGCTATGCTCTACTAGACAGATACCGCTTTATTTTGGTAAGTATCTTCAACTTGCAGCCAATTACTAGCAATAGGCATTCTCCAGCCCGTGCCGAAAGCGCGATCGGTGATTTTTATTCCTGGGGGTGCTTGTCGCCGTTTGAATTCTGCTCGCGCTACCATTTTAATAATTTTATTCACTAGTGCTTTGTCATATCCTGCTGCAACTATTTCTTCTACTGACTGATAATCGTTGACTAAGCGCTGTAAAATATCATCTAAAATTTGGTAATCTGGTAAAGAATCTTGGTCAAATTGCCCTGGTTTTAGTTCTGCGCTAGGTGCTTTAGTTAAAACATTCTCAGGAATAACTTCACCATTTTTATTTAACCAATAGCATAAAGAATAGACACGGGTTTTAGGAACATCGGCAATCACAGCCAAACCACCATTCATATCACCGTATAAAGTACAATAACCAACTGCCATTTCTGACTTATTGCCAGTTGATAATAAAAGATAGCCAAACTTATTAGAAATTGCCATCAATAAATTGCCACGAATTCGAGATTGAATATTCTCTTCTGCCAAACCAAATTCAGTATCTGCAAATAATTCTGCAAAGCTGCTATCGTAAGACTGCATTAAATTTCCTATCGGTAGTTTCTCCGTTTTAATACCAAGATTTCTAGCTAAATCATCGGCATCCTTAATAGAAGATTCCGAACTGTAAGGAGAAGGCATTAATACACCGAGGACATTTTCTTTACCTAATGCGGCAGTGGCGATCGCCGCAACAATCGATGAATCAATACCACCGCTCAAACCCAGAACTACTTTAGAAAAATCACATTTGCGAAGGTAATCTTTAACCCCTAAAACTAAAGCTCGCCAAATTTCTTCATCTTCAGATTCGCAATCGGGTTTTATAGGACCAAAATTCAAATCTTGCTGTTGTTTCTCAAATTCTAGCTGTAATAAATCGGAATCAAAACCACAAGCGCGAGCAGTAACTTCACCTTGTCGATTCAAAGCAAAACTTCTACCATCAAAAATTAAATCGTCATTGCCTCCTACCTGATTTACATAAATAATTGGTTTATCAAAGCGTAGGGCAGTATGCTTTAACATCGCTTCCCGAAACCTCTGTTTTCCCTGTGTATAAGGTGAGGCAGATAAATTAACAACCAAATCTATGTTTAAGTTGGATAAATCGGCAATTGGATTTGTTGAATAACTACGCTTACCGAAAAATTCTTCATCGTTCCATAAATCTTCGCAAATTGTAACGCCGATTTTAACGCCATCAAGGGTGAAATGATTAGCTTTTAATCCAGGTTCAAAATAACGATGTTCGTCAAATACATCGTAAGTTGGCAGCAATCGTTTATGAAAAATTTGTTTTACTTCTCCTTGATGCAGCAATGCGATACTGTTATACAAATTTTTTCCACCAGCAACATGTGCTTGTGAGTTTTCTTCAACCGTTCCTACCAAAACCGCTAAATTAATAGGTAAATTTTTAGCTAACTGTACCAAGGCAATACCCATCGCTTCTACAAAACCGGGCTTAAGTAATAAATCCCGTGGAGGATAACCACATAGAGAAAGTTCGGGAGTTAATAACAAATTTGCCTTGTCTTCTGCTGCTTTATTTGCAGCTGACAAAATTTGTTGGGTATTACCAGATAAATCGCCAATAATTGGATTAATTTGAGCTATAGTAATTTTCATTTATCAATTTAGTAATAGTAGGTAAAAATAGGGTAAGTATAATTCGTAATTCGTAATTCGTAATTCGTAAACAAGAAATATTATTAATATTTAAAAAATTATTTATTGTTTATTTGCTACTTATATTTTTGTATTAGTTTGCATTAGATAAAAACTAAAGGTTTATCTTTAAAAGGTGCAAAAGCATTCGCATCAAATTTATACAAACTAGCAGGACGACCGGCTCCACGAGACACTTTGATTCCAGTATCTAATAGAAAACCTAGCTTGAGTAAGCGCGCGCGGAAATTAGAATAATCGGAAAAATTTTCTCCTAAAACAGTGGTGTAAAACTGATATAAATCATTTAAAGTAAACTTTTCTGGTAATACATCAAAAGCTACAGGAGAGTATTCCAATTTATTTCGCAAACGCTTGTGTCCGTATGCAATAATTTGATTATGGTCAAAAGCTAATGATGGTACTTCTTTTACTGGGTACCAAGCGACACCTGCGACACTATCAGTAATCAATTTGGCTTCCTCAAATCTTACTAAAGCAAAATAACTTACCGATAAATAACGCACGCCGTAACTATCGCTTGCTTCCCTGGGATCGCGTTTGGGACCACCAAAAGTATATAATTGTTCTAGATAAAGATTTTCAACACAAATTTTCTCTGCCATAATTCGATAGGCAGCATCTTCCAAAGACTCACCTTCACGAACTAGAGTACCAGGAAGACCCCACGTATTAGCAAATGGTTCGCAAGCCCGCATGACTAATAGAACCAATAGTCTATTTTGAGTGATATCAACTGAAAAAATAGCATTATCAACACCGACTTTGAAATCAGCTAAAGGCTGTTGGTTTAAGGTCGGCAAACTTTGGTTGTGGTTGAGTCCTGGCATTCGTATAAATGCTTTTGGTTAATATAAGCAGCTACTGAGTTTGTTAAAGCTTGAGTGTCGCCATTTTCGCGATACGCTGTTGAAGAAACATCTAATCCTGTTAGGTTTGCGACTGTAATCTTGCCTCCTAATTCATTTATTTTATTTAAACTACTGTTATCTATCGTATATCCAGGTCTTGGTATCACCAATACTTCTGCTTCCTGCAACAAGTCTTCAATTCGATACCAACGCTGAAACTGACTTAATAAATCCGAACCAATAACAACAACCAATTCTGCGTCATTACCCCAGTGTTTTTTAGCATTTTCTACAGTATTAATAGTTCTTATATCGCTCAATTCCTGCTCTAAACTGATATTTTCTCTTGCCGGATTAATATCACCAATCAACAACCGCAACATTTCTACGCGGTTTTCTAAAGATGTTTGATGAGACTTGAAAGGATTATTAGCTGCCCAAACTGCAACATAATCGTAATGATGCGACAACCAAATCAATACTGTTTGATGTCCTGCTGTTGGTGGATCTGCGCTTGTTCCAAATAAGGCAATTTTCATTATGAGTTTTTAGTTGTAGATGATTATTGACAAGTTGCTTAAAACAAAATTGCTGGCTAACTATACTTTTTGTATTAGTTTTTGTAAAGAAGAAGAAATATCTACTGGCATAGAAGACGGTGAATTTAGGTTTCTAATATAAGCAGGTAAACTGACAACTGAAGCGGCTGTTCTATTTCTGATTGTTTTGATAGTCTCTTGAGATTCTAAACGTTTACCATCTTTCATAAATAATTTTAGTAAAGGCTGCTTATCTGGATAATTGTCCGAAGCTAATCCTAAAGTATCTGCCTTTAGTTCACCTTCTACAAACTCGCGAAAAATCTGCTTTCTCCCAGGATAGCTAACTTTGCCACTAGATTTTTTCATTACCGGAATACCTTCTATTTCCACAAGTTTGTAAACTCCATTTACCGGTTTACCCGTTACTAACCGTGTTCCTATACCGTAACCGTCAATTTGAGCATTGTTTTGCTTTAGTCTAGCAATTTCTAATTCATCTATATCCCCACTCGCAAAAATTAGTGTATCTGGCAAAATTTCTTTCACTTGTTTTGACAATGCTACCAAATCTCCAGAATCTAATCTAACTCCAGTTAAATTTATCTCTCCCGTTTTAACTTTAGCTGCTAATTTACGAGCAGCAGCGATTGTATCATAAGTATCTATTAATAAAGGTGCCCCTGGAAAATATTGATGAAATGCACTAAAAGCTTTTTCTTCGCTGCCTTCTAATGCACCAAGTGCCATAACCAAAGCGTGAGCCATTGTACCGCTAGGTTTTTCTCCTAATTGCAATGCTGCCAATACATTCGATGTTGCATCCAATCCCCCTGCCAAAGCCGCTCTAGCTGCCCATAGCGATGCTTGGGGGCTGAAAGCTCGTCTGGTACCGAATTCCAAAAGTGTTGTTTTTTGCCCTGCAATATCTCGCGATCGCGCTGCTCGGGTTGCAATCAATGTCTGATAGTTCAAGCAGTTGAGCAAATAGGTTTCTACTAATTGCGCTTGCCATAACGGTGCCTCTATTCGTAGTAATGGTTCGAGGGCAAATACTGCCGTTCCTTCTGGAACAGCCCATACGTCTCCTGTAAATTTTCCTTCTGCCAACAGCGACCAAAATTGTTGGGGAGCCGATGCAAAAATACCAGTTTCTTGTAAAGCTTTTATCTGAGTTTGATTAAAACTAAATTTTTCTAGATATTCCAGGGCTTGCGATAGCCCCATTGCAATTAAATAACTAAATCCATCCGGGAGCTTTCTGGCAAACAACTCAAAACTAGCTCTTTTTTGGTCTATATTTTCACCTTTATAACAAGCCGCCATCGTCAACTGATAAAGGTCTGTCAGCAAGCTGTAATCGGCACTAGAGACATTTAACTGCTCTGACAAAGTCATATCGCAGTTTAATAAACTTGTCATTATTTCAACACCAGGGAATACCTATTTGTATTTATGGTAGTTTTCACCATAAGTGATGTCAATAGATGATTTACTCAACCAGGCATCAATTAACTAGTACCGCTTGCGTTCGTAAGAAGTAAGAAGTAAGAAGTAAGAAGTAAGAAGTAAGAAGTAAGAAGTAAGAAGTAAGAAGTAAGAAGTAAGAAGTAAGAAGTAAGAAGTAAGAA
>JBCBPQ010000180.1:0-14778 GCA_039820645.1 Cyanobacteria bacterium J06633_8
CTTCTAAGTATAGGCTCAAAACCTAATTGGTTAGAAATCCATTCCACCAAATGTTTTGAGCGAAAATCTTTACCTCCATCTGTAAAAACATATTTAGGTACGCCATAAGCTTTCCACTTACATCTGAGTTCATAATCGGAACTATAACGCTTTGGCATAATTGCATTACGCAAAGCTAAAGCAGTAACTTGAGAACTAGGCGCAGCAAATCCGAGACGGAAACCAACTATACAGCGAGAGTAGCAATCTACTACTGTAGTTAAAAAAGGACGACCAATTTCTTCACCATCTTCATCAACTAAAAGTATGTCCGCTTTGGTGTGATCAATTTGCCAGACTTGGTTGCTGTACTTAATAGATATTTCTTGACCATCGCGAGTTCTAATAACATGATCGGAACCATGCCAGCCTGGACTGCGACTTATACGAGACTTATGTTTTTTCTCCTCTAATGGCTTCAACCATCTTTCTATAGTTCTTCTAGAAGGAGGCTTACCATATTTTTTCCAATAATTAAATCCTTCCGTTTTTTCCTTCGTTTTTATTAACGTCTCAATCTCCCAATCTAATTCTTCCCTCCGAAATCCTTCGGACTCTAACTGTGATATTTCCTGCTGTAATTCTTTTTTAGCAATTTCATAAGCTTTTGCAGCAATTTTTTCTGCTACCTGAGAGCGAGTCATGCGATCGCTACCCTTATTACCAGCTTTGTAAGTTTTAAGAGCCAGGTTATACCAGTATTCGCTTTTTCTGGTTTGACCTTTATCTGCTCTAGGAACTTCCGCAAGCGCAGCCAAACCGTTTTCTTGCCAAGCCTTAACCAAACGTCGAACCGTTCGTTCGGATTTTCCAAGTTTTTGAGCAGCTTCCTTGAGTTTTTGTCCGTAAGTTTTGCGATCGCAATGCTCGCGCAAACTTTTGATTATTTCTAACTTAAGTCTCTGCTCACCTGAAAACCTTAGTTCCTTATCTTCAGAAAATCTTTCATCTAAAAACTCAACTGCTTTATCTCCTTCACTAGAGTCGTACCTATCTTCTAAAATCAAATCTTCATCATTTAAGGACAACTGGTTATCTTCATCCAGACCAAATGCTTTATGTACACCTGAGTTTTCCATAAATGTCTTTCTCCAGGTTTATTATTTGATTCACCTACATAGTCACATGACTAGTTCACCGATTTTACTTTTTATAAAGTATATTTATACTACAGTAATATTGATAAAAAAGGACACTTAATTTTTCGTTATTTTAATTAATGACACATAATATGTCGCTCGATGCGAATAAGGACACTGAATGTGTCGCATACTCGCAATTCTGTTATTGAATGCTTTAAAATAATAAAAGCCAGGTAGTAGAAGGGTTTCTGGCTTTTTATTATTTGTGACAAATAATTTGTCTGGTGGTCATTTAATTTGTCGCTCTACATGTGTGGAATAACAGATTATTTGTCGTCTTCGATTTTCTTTTCAAGACTCTGCTTTTTATTGATTGTAGGACAATAGAGACAGAAAAATCTTACAAATCATTATTAAGAAGCATTAAGGGAAAATTATGCAGTCTGCAATCAATTTTATTACTGTTGAAGAATACTTCAAATTAGAACAAACTAGCCAAATTCGCCACGAATATGTAGATGGTGAAGTTTTCGCAATGGCTGGAGCTAGTGAAGAACACAATCTAATTACGGGAAATATTTATACTTTATTACGCTCTCATCTACGTGGAGTTCCTTGTCGTACTTTTGCTTCAGACATGAAAGTTAAAGTCAAGGTGCAAAAGGCAGATATTTTTTATTATCCTGATGTTTTAGTAACTTGTGACCCAAATGATAATGAAAGATACTTTAAAACTAGTCCTAAATTAATTGTAGAAGTATTATCTAATTCGACGAAAACAATTGACAAGCGAGAAAAACGTCTTAATTACCAAAATATTGAAAGTTTACAAGAATATGTATTAGTTTCTCAAGATGAAGTCAAAGTGGAAATTTATCGAAAAGATATTCAAGGTAATTGGTTAATTCAAACTTTGGGAAAAGATGATGAATTATGTTTAGATTCTATTGACTTAACTCTGACGATGGCTGAAATTTACGAAGATGCGATTAAAATAATATAGGATGAAATATCATGAGTACTTTAAGTTTACAAATACCTCCCTCTCTTAAATTTACAGATGAAGAATTTGAGCAGATTGTCGAATTTAATCAAGAATTACGCTTGGAATTAACTGCTGAAGGGGAATTAATTATCATGTCACCAACGGGGGGAGAAACGGGAAATCGTAATTTTGATTTAATCGGTCAAATCTGGTTTTGGAATCGTAAATATAAATTAGGAAAAGCTTTTGATCCTTCTACGGGTTTTAAACTTCCCAATGGCGCTATTCGTTCCCCTGATGCTTCTTGGATAAAAATGGAAAAATGGAATGCTTTGACATCAGAACAAAGAAAGAAATATTTACCTTTGTGTCCCGATTTTGCGGTGGAATTGGTATCGGAAAGTGATGATGTTGAAGATACTAGAAAAAAGATGCGAGAGTATATTGAAAATGGTTTAAGGTTGGGTTGGTTGATTAATCCTAAAGATAAGCAGGTAGAAATTTATCTCGCTGGGAAGGAAGTGGAAATATTGGATTATCCGACTAGTTTGTCTGGGGAAGATATTTTGATTGGGTTTTGTTTGGATTTGGAAGTTATTTTTGGATGAATAGTACTTTTTCCACGTCATTCTAGCAAGAAGCGTGATTAATTTTCTTCTCATTCTGAAAATACTATTAATTTGATACCTCTATATAGAAATTCATGGGATTATCCAAAAGTAAATATGTATACCCACTTATTCCAATAAAAGTACCATGTCGGAACAAAATCTTATTGGACTTTCAGAATTAATAGAACAGGTTAAACAAGAACTTTTAACAAAGTCACCGGAAAACGAAAACGATATTCCTTTACTCAGCGTCGATTCTGTAGAGTTGGAATTGCAAGTGACGGTTAAGAATGAAGGAAAAGCAGGAATTAAACTATATGTTCTTGAATTAGGTGGGGGAAACAGTCAAGATGATGTCCAAAAAGTAAAAGTTAAGCTCTCACCATTGTTAAATAAAGAACAAATGCTGGGAATATATAAGAAGAAATATCCGCAACGTTGGAATGAATTATTGGAGACAAGTATCCAAGGTGGAATGAAAGGAAGCGAACAACCCGGATTTTAACCGATACCAAGTTGCAATCGCACGAAAATATAGTTGTCATTGCGAGCGTAACGCAGTGGAGCGTGGCAATCTCAGCCAGACTAAACTATAACCCTAGAATGCAACGCCAATTCCAATATTAATAAAGCAGTTTGATGCAAACATTTGAGCTATACCTGTCTCCTCTAAACGAAAAACGATTTAAAGCAATTGTTACTCAGTCTGGAGAAACTGAATCTTCATTACCGTTTTTTGATGGTGAAAACGACTTCAGAATGACTTTGCTTAGATGTTTGGAAATCAATAGTTTCAAATCTCAATATTTTTCCAGTCAAGAGAAAGATTGGATGATAAATGTTGATATTCTCGCTCAAGATGAGAACAGTTTTGAGAACAATTATTTAGTTAATATTGGAAAAGCTTTATATCGTTCGTTGTTTCCATCTGGTAAGGTTGAAAATGCTTTCAAAGCTGCTTTACAACTTGCTCAAAACAAAAACACCCAATTACACCTTCAATTAAGATTTGAAGATGATTCGAGTAAACGTTCCAGGTTAGCTGATTATCCTTGGGAATTAATACATGGTTGGCAGGAATTGGATAAACATGCACAAGGATTAGCTTGTTGGTTAAGTATTTTTGCTTTAGATCCGATTCCTTGGAAATTAGTTGAGCAGTGTTTACCGGAAGAAAATAAGGAAGATTTAGAAGATATTAGAGATGATTTTTTGGTAGATTTCAGTTTGCTTGAAGATAAAGGAGAAAATACTTATCAATTGCATCAGTTGATTCGAGAGTTTTTGATAAGTAAGCGGGAAGAATTTGTTGATGTTGAGGATATGAAACGTGGCTTTTGTGCGTTAATGGCTGGAATTGGAACAAAAATTCCTCAAATTCCTACTCAATCAGAAATTATAGAAATTACTCCAGTAATCCCTCATATTATAGAAACTGCAACTAATCTAAAAGATTATTTAAATGATGAATATTTGATATTCCCATTCGTTAGCTTAGTTTATTTTTACCAAGGACAGGGTAATTATCAAAAAGTAATACCTTGGTATGAGCAATGTTTAGTAACTAGCAGAGAGCGTTTTGGGGAAGAACATCCTAGCGTTGCAACTAGTTTAAATAATCTGGCTTATTTTTACAAATTACAGGGATGTTACGAAGAAGCAGAACTTCTTTATAAAAAAGCTTTACAAATTAGAACAAAACTATTTGAAGAAGAAAATCTCTACGTTGCAAATAGTTTAAATAATCTGGGAGGACTTTATGAGATACAGGGAAGATACAAAGAAGCCGAACCTCTTTATGAAAAAACTTTACAAATCAGAACGAAACTACTTGATGAAGAACATCCTGAAATTGCAACTAGTTTGAATAATCTGGCTTTTCTTTATAAATTACAGGGACGATATGAAGAAGCAGAATCCCTTTATAAAAAAGCTTTGCAAATGAGAATAAAACTTTTTGGGGAAGAAAACCTATATGTTGCAAATATTTTAAATAATTTAGCAGGACTTTACGATTCTCTGAAATGTTATCAAAAAGCTGAAGACTTTTATACGAAAGCTTTGCAAATGAAAAAAAGATTTCTGAACGAAGAACATCCTGATATTGCACTAAGTTTGAATAATTTAGCTGTATTTTACTATTCACAGGGACGCTACCAAGAAGCAGAAACACTTTATAAAGAAGCTTTATCAATTTTTGAGAATAGATTAGGAACAAATCATCCGAACACTAATAATATTCGCGATAATCTCCAATATTTACGCGACGCTCAAAATTCATGATTTTAAGAAGCAGTTTTTTATCTAAACTAATCAATTTCCAAATCCAAATCAAAATTATCCAACTCCGCTTCTAATTGCTCAACTGTCGGTAAATTATTTCTCAATTGTTCCGGTAAAGCATCCCTTATTGGTTATTATGTTATCGTCATTGGTGCGTGACGACATGATTAATATACCTCGTTAAAACGATAAGTTATTGTAGTCGTCACAGCACCCTACAAAAATCATGCAATTTGATGTTAATTTTTAACTCACGCAGGTGGGTTTTGCCTGTGTAGCAGCGGTTTCAACCGCCAGGCAAAATATAACCACATCATCATTATTTATAAACCAAAACGGGAACTCTCTTAAAAGCCGGTGTACCACAACGCTCTTCAACTTCTGCTTTAAATATGGCATTAACTTCCGGATAAAACATCACTGCCGCGCCTTCACGCACTTCCCCAAAAATAATTTCTACATTTTCTAATTCCCCTACATTTCCCCGTACAGTTACCCGTTGATGTTGTTCAAAACCTGCTTTTTCAACGTCATTTTTATTCATCAAAATACAGTTACGATGCAATATCCCGCGATATTTATCTTCAGTTTGATAAACTACTGTATTATGTTGAGCATAACTTCGTCCGGTCATTAATGCGACAACTATTCCTTGCGTACCTTCGGCAACGTTAAAGTCTTTTATTTCGGGAAGTTTTAATTCCGGTAATGGTGTAACAAACATTTTGGCTTTACCAGAAGGTGTAGAAAATTTAGGACTTTTTAAAATTCTGCCGCTAATAATAAATTCTTCTGCTGTTTCGTCAATCTCCCCTATTTTTTCGTATCCAGGAATTGTTTGAGCTATCAATTGTCTGACGTATTTTGTATCTTGTAATTTACGCCAGTTGACGGGATATTCACCATGTATTCGATGGGCTAATTCGGTTAAAAAGTCTACTTCTGAAATTAAATCGGCTTTTTTGAGATGGGTTTCTCCTTCGTCGTTGAGTCTGACAAAGTTATTACCCGACTCTACAGTAGTTTTATGGGGATTTTCAAAGCGGTTAAAGACGGGAATAATAATCGTATTTTTACCAGCTAATCCGTGGAAATGTCCGAGGTTTGGTTTTGTTGCTAAATAAATGATGGTTTCAATTTTATTTAGCGCTCGTTTTACCTTGGCAGAATCTGGATTAGCAGCATATAAATTACCACCGACGCAAATTAATGTATCAACTTTGCCAGCGTCGGCAGCTTCGATTAAAGCGTGGGTATCGTATCCTTTGACTAAGGAGAGCGATCGCCCTAATAATTTTTCTAATGCTTGTTGAATTTCTTTTTTCAATCTTACGGTGACACCCATTGAGCCAAAACCTTGGACGTTTGAATGTCCCCGTATTGGCATGACTCCAGTTCCTTTTCTGCCGATATTACCAGTCATCAAGGCGGTATTGACAATACTATAAATGTTATCAACACCGTTTTTTTGCTGAGTAATTCCCATAGCCCAAGCAAATACAACTTTTTGAGAATTAGTAATTATATTTGCAGCGGTTTCAATTTCTGTTTGAGATACACCACAAGTTGTAGTAATTGTTTCCCAAGATGTATTCTCAATATGACTAATTACCGCTTGCCAATTTTCTGTATATGCTTGTAAAAAATCTTTTTTAATCTTGCCTTTTTGCAATAAAGCTTTTTGAATACCCATAAACAGAGCCACATCGCTGCCGGGAATTGGCTGTAAATATACAGAAGCAATATCGGAACCCGTAAACAGCGACTTTACAAAAGCAGGGGAAGCAAATTTAACTAAACCCACTTCCTTCATGGGATTAATTACAATTACCTTGCCACCACGCCCCCTTAGCTTTATCAATTCATTCATCAACCGGGGATGGTTGTAAGCAGCATTCGCACCAGCTAAAACAATACAGTCGGCTTGCTTGAAACTTTCCAAACTAACAACAGAAGTACCAGTACCAAGAGTTTGTTTCAATCCAAAACTTGAAGGAGCGTGACATAAATCCGAACAGTCAGCTAAATTATTAGAACCCAAAGTTCTCATCATTAACTGTAATAAAAATGCCGCTTCATTAGATGAGCGTCCGGAACTGTAAGAAGCTATTCTCTCAGAGGTTTTAGCAAAAGCGCCATCGCAAATACGATAAATTTCATTCCAGGAAATTCGTTCGTAATGCGACGAGCTAGAACGTAATATTACAGGGAAACTCCATCTTCCCAGTCTATCTGCTTCTTTAGAAGTAAGTTGCTGTAATTCTTCGATGCTACGCTGTTGAAAAAATTGCTTGGGAATCCCTGGTTGAATTTCTGCTGCAATTGACTCAACACTCTTCATACAGCGCTGTAATTTTTCCCCTTCTTCGTTAGTAAAACCACCTTTTTGTCCACCTGTACCCCAAGCACAAGATAAACAAGCGCTTTTATGCAATAAAGTTTTCCAAAGTTTAACTCCTTCCGGTGACAAAGTATGTTCAGCCCAATATCCAATAATGGGTAAACCTCCACCCATATCCGGTGTATTTTCGTTTGCATTATTAGAATTATCTTTATTCATAGAACTTACCAATGATGAGAAGTAGGTATTTATTCTGGTTTAAATGAATTATTTTGATTAACGCCTAATGTAGGGAAATAATCTTTACTGCTAACCTTAAATTAATTTTATCGCCAGATTTTAGATTGAACCAAGTTATCCTTCCGGAAAGTCTCTATTAATGTTTGATGTATAATTAGCCACTACTATGTAGCGTCTTTATTTTTATTCACGCATTTAAGTTTAAATTGTAAATAATATGACTCAAAATCGAGGCGGATTTTCTATAGGGCATTCTCTAAGCGGCAATGTTAATAATGTACAAGGTAATAACAACCGCACAATTCAAGGCGATAATAACCAAGGTGTAGTAGGAGATAACAATCAAGTTACGCAGCAAAATAAAGTATCTAGAGACGCTTTACTAAGTAAGGATGACATCATAAAGTTATTTGCAGAACTTGAAACTTCCGTTCAAACCGCAGAATTATCAACAGAAACTAAAGAAGAAGTCATCGAAGATTTGAGTGCAGCGAAGAATGCTACTAAAAAAGAAGAACCAAATAAAAAACGAGCATTGGAACGTTTGAGAAGTGCAGCAGAAACTCTTGAAAAAACAAGTAAGAGCGTAGATGCAGGAAAGAAAATTTGGACAACTGCAAAGCCAATTATTATCAAAATTGCAACTTGGTTAGGTGCGGAAACTGGCTCAAATTTACTAGGGTTGTAAAACGTGCTTTATGAGTCAACTGCCAAGAGAAAACTTCGATTCACAACAGCTTAATGCTTCCATACCTCAAAATACGATGGAAGGCGATCGCAATCGAGCTGTTCAAGGGAACGATAACAAAGCTGTTATTGGTGATGAAAACACAGTAATTGAGGGTAATAACAACTCGATTTTAAACATCAAGGAGTTAATACTTGGACAACCAGCAACAGCAATTGACAACTCCACTCGTCCACGCAATCAACGCATATTATTAGCTGAAGTAAAAAAAGAAGTTATCGGGCGGTTAAAGCAATCTTTACACAATGCTGTATTGATTAATTTAGGAAAATATTTACAACCCCAACAAGTAAAGTGTCCTTGGGATGCAGAAATTAAAATAGGTCAGAAGCCACCCAAACCGCTTGCAGATAACACCAGTATCATATCCGTTTTTGACGATAGCGCTATTGCTGGCAAGCTCTTAATCCTCGGTGCGCCTGGTTCTGGCAAAACTACCACATTATTAGAATTAACACAAACTTTAGTCAACCGTGCCCAAGAGCAGCCCGATTATCCTATCCCAGTATTATTCAATTTGTCTTCTTGGAAAGATGACTGCCAATCTTTAATCGATTGGTTAGTAGATGAACTGAAATCTAGATATGGTGCTTCAGACAAACTTTGTAAAGAGTGGCTAGAAAATCACCAACTGCTGCCAATGCTAGATGGATTGGATGAATTAGCAGCCAATCGTCAAGAATCCTGCGTAGTTGCAATCAACCAATTTCTACAAAGCGAATACCGTCCACAATTTTTAGTTGTTTGCAGCCGCTATGAAGAATACAGTAACTACGAGACTTTATTATCTATCAATGGAGCAATTTGTTTACAACCGCTTGCTGAAGCGAAGATTCGGAACTATTTGATAGATGTTGGACAAAAGAAATTGTGGCAGACATTTCAAAATGATTCCACACTGTTGGAATTGATGAAAACCCCACTTTTTCTGAGTATTTCGGTGCTTTGTGCAACTGAGTTAGACCAAATAGATTGGCATGAGTTATCTTCTACAGAAGCGAAGGTAGAGCATTTATTAGATGCCTATATACGACAAATGCTGTCACGATCAAAATCTTCTAAGACTACATACGCTAAGCAAAAAACTCCAAGTAGGAGGCAAACCCGATACTGGTTAGCTTATCTTGCATCGCAGTTGAATAAAAGTAATTCAAGTGAATTTTTAATTGAAAGAATGCAATTTTCTTGGTTAGGGAAAGAAGATAGGAAAAGCTTTTCAAAATTACATACGAAGTTTGGTGAATATTTCATATTCATATATCTAACAGCATCCTTTCTACTAATATTTGTTTTAATGTCTTTTCCAAAACAGCTTGACTACCTATCAAAACTAATTCCTGAAAGTATACTCATATTATTAACTCTTGTACTTGTACTTGGTACTTTCTTATTTTTTGAGACTTTTTTGAGTAACCCTTTTCAAAAAAAAATACCAACTGTAGAAAAAATTGAATGGAAATTAGATAAAAAAGAACTCTTTTTTCACCAATGTTTATTAGGAGGGTTTTTATTATCAATATATGGCTTTATTTGTCAATATATTGGTGGCTTTATCACTTTTTTGAATTCCATCCCAAGTGAGTTAATTAATGGAACAACACACGTTGGCACTGGAGGATTTATAGTAGGCTCATTCATTTTTTTAGTATTAATAATATATGAACTTTTTTCAGCTAATAGAAAGAAATTAGAAATTAATGAAAATCCCTGCTTTATAATACTAATAGGCTGTTTTACCGGAGCTATTCTAGGTTGTTTTGCCGAAATCTTCGGATGGCTAAATTTTAGTATATTTTGGGGAGTCCTTTTAGGCATATTTGGTTTATATTGTGACATAATATCAGCAATTACATTTAAATCGGAGCTTCAACATACATCAAAAATTCGTCCTAATGATGGAATCTGGAAGTCATTAGAAAATGCTTTAAATATTCCACTTATTTTGATTTTTATTAGTGTAATGGTAAATCTCTCTGCCTTGGATAAAATATCTATTCTGAGTATCCTAAATTCTATTATTTCAGGACTAGCATATGGATCCATGATTAGCATATTACCCTTTTTGATATTCGGTGGTAGAGCCTGTATCCTACACTTTATTCTCCGGCTTTTCCTTTATCACAACGGATACATTCCCTGGAATTATGCTCGTTTTCTTGACTACTGTACTGAGTTATCATTACTTCAGCGAGTCGGTGGACGCTATCGCTTCATCCACAGAATGTTACAAGAACACTTTGCACAAATGCGGTTTGAGAAAATAGTTAATCGACTTTAGTTTGAGTAAATGTAAATATTTTTTTTAGCATCCAAAAAATGTGAGAAAATACACTGAATTTGCCATAAAATAATATTACTTTGACCTGCGAACATTACAATATAAATAAATTAAAAAAATAATCATGGTCGCAATTTCCAATTATCAATATATGACACCCCAGGAATATTTATACTGGGAAGAACAACAACCGCTAAAATACGAATACATTGACGGTGAAGCTTTCGCGATGACAGGGGGAACCCTTCCCCACAATGATGTTGCATTAAATTTAGCTTCTGCTCTTAAAAATCATCTCCGAGGAAAAGGTTGTAAAGTACAGATGGCAGATGCAAAATTAGGAATATCAGAAAATGGTCCCTTTCATTACCCCGACGTGATGGTAAGTTGTAATGAAAGAGATAAACGCGCCACAAAAGTTATTTATCATCCTTGTTTAATTGTAGAAGTTCTTTCTCCTAGTACCGAAGGAATAGATAGGGGGAAAAAATTTCAAAACTATCGACAAATATCAACTTTAAAAGAATATATTTTAATTAGTACCGAACAAATGATGGTGGAATGTTTCCGACTCAATGAAAAAGGTTTGTGGGAACTTCAAACTTATAATCAAGGTGATGAAATTGAATTAACTAGTGTTGATTTCAAATTCCCCATTGAATTACTTTATGAAGATGTAGTATTTGAAAATTTAGAAGAATAAATTAAGAAGATTAAGGGTTAAAGGTTTGTTACAAATTATCAATTATCAATTACCTATTAGCCATTAACCATTACCAATTACCAATTACTAATTATTGTTCAAGATTTTTGGCGCTAAAGCGCAACTACGTACCAATTACCAATTTCCAGTACAATAACCACGATATGACTTAAATTTACGGGAAATTATAATGACTCAGGCTCAAATAGGGGTTATCGGTGGCAGCGGTTTATACAAGATGGATGCCCTCAAAGATATTCAAGAAATTGAAGTCGAAACCCCATTTGGTAAACCTTCCGATACTTTTATTGTCGGCAATTTAGATGGTACTCAAGTTGCTTTTTTACCAAGACATAACCGCAATCATACTTTATTGCCTTCGGAATTACCGTTTCGAGCTAATATCTACGCTATGAAAAAGTTGGGTGTGGAGTATATTATCTCAGCTTCTGCGGTGGGTTCCTTGAAAGAAGAAGTAAAACCGCTGGATATGGTGGTACCGAATCAATTTATTGACAGAACAAAAAATCGAATTTCTACCTTTTTCGGTGAAGGAATAATTGCTCACATTGCTTTTGGCGACCCAGTTTGCAATAATTTAGCTGGTATTTTAGCTTCGGCGATCGCGTCTCTCAATCTTCCCGATATTAGCTTACATCGCGGCGGTACTTATGTGTGTATGGAGGGACCAGCTTTTTCTACAAAAGCCGAATCTAACCTTTATCGAAGTTGGGATGCAACAGTTATCGGCATGACGAATTTAACCGAAGCGAAATTAGCCAGAGAAGCGGAGATTGCTTATGCAACCTTGGCTTTGGTGACGGATTACGATTGCTGGCATCCCGATCATGATAGTGTAACTGTAGAAATGATAGTTGGTAATTTACAGAAAAATGCCGTCAACGCTCAAAAGGTAATTCAAGAAACGGTGAAAGTTTTAAGTAAAAATCCACCTGCAAGTGATGCACATTCAGCTTTGAAATATGCGATTTTGTCACCTTTAGATAAAGCACCAGCTAAAACGAAGGAAAAATTAAAATTTTTGTTGCAGAAGTATTTGTAATAATTGGTAATGGGTAATGGGTAATGGGTAATGAGTAATAGGAGAAAAATTAAGAATTATTAGCTCGCTACTCATGACTTTTAATTTCTAATTTATAACTCCTAAATATTCCCACCTATTACTTATTCCTCAATCAACTTTTGAAACTCATCTGAATCTCGAATTACATCCCAATCTTCATCATCTATTGCATTTTTACGCATTTTCTCGGGATTTAGTTCAATTGCTTTGTTTAAATTTTCTAATGCTATATCTTTCTCTCGTTGAAGTTTTTCTAATTCTTCTAATCGCTGATTAACAGTTAAAGGTTCTGTTTGATTTTGAGCATTTACACTACTAACAGTACCAATAGATATGAGAATAATAGATAGAGGTAAAATAACCTGATTTTTTATTTTCATAGTCGTTTAATAACCAGGTAATACAAATAAGTAAATACAAACAAAATAATAGCGACCGTTAAAATAAAACAGTCGCAACATGAGTAGTATATCTATATTGATTGTTTATTTGAGTTTTCTTTAATACATCTAATTAAAAATATTACGCAATCAAACTACCTGAAATACGAAGTTAAAGGCTACCCAATTTTTAACATTCCAAACCCAACAATCATCAGATAGATTTTGTGTTTCATCTTTGTTTATACTGGCTTGATTCAAATCTTGTAAAAGCGCTTCTGCGACTTCTAAAGGATTTAATAACGGTGAAATGCGGTGAGTTTCTCTTGTAGAATGTTTACCTTCTTCAAGGGCTGCTAAAGTTTTAGTAAAAGGTGCAGTGCTAAGAATCATTTGAGTTTCACACCAAAAATCTGGTCCTGACATTACCCACTCAAAACCAGCAGTTGTTTTAGGTATTATCAGTGATTTTCCTGGAGGAATAATTACCTGTTGAAGTTCTGGTGTACTAGATTTTTCTTCAGATTCTTCATCTTTATACCAAGGATAAAGAGCAATTGGATTCTTGCTATTGTTTAATCCCAGCAACATTAAATACAGCGGTTTATCTCCAGTATTTTCGACTCGATAGCGCACTTTATTACCAGTAGATATTGTGGGGATTCCTAGAGAAGAAATATCCTGTGTTTTTTTGACAGATGTTTCCATACCTAATGTCCGCCTTGTTTGACGCTGCATTAAAGTACGGGGCAGTTTTTTGTTAATTACTTCCAAAGTTGCTTTGACGCTCAAACCCGAACTTGCTTCGTTTTGAGTTAGCTTCCACAATTTAGCTGCTAAGAGAGTTTTGAGTTTAGGAGCTAACCGATAAACTGCGACTTTTAATGCTTCTCCTTCTTCTCCAAGAGTATCGGGAATTAATTGCCCTCCCAAAGTAAATAAGCCATAGCGACTTGAAGACGACATCGCCATTGAATTATTGACTTCCGTGTCGGGAACTTCTGTTTCTGGCAGCTTACCAAATAAATAATCGGCTGGTTGTTCCTCTGCAATCACGCTACCAACGCACTCAATAGAAGCAAAAGCACTTGTCGCATCAACTCGTTCAATTCGTTCTAAACTAACGTCATCTAGGGCGACTTTTAAACTAATATCTTTGGGTAAAACTCTAGTGGTTTCTCTGATAAGCCCCCCAACTTTTGGGCTTATTTGTTTATTTTTGCTTTGCTTTAATGTCGCTTTTGCTGTCAAACCATTGCGACTGCGTAACACTAAAGGTTCGGTTGAAGGTGATTGTGCCGAATAAAAAGTAAATTGGGAATTGACTCCATAATATTCCAGTACTTGCGGAGGTATTCCTCCCAGCCACAAATGAACGGTTTTACCGTCATCTTCTACAGCAGTTACCGCTCCATCTGCTCCTGCAATTGGCTTTGATAATACATTCTTCTCAATCAGAGCTTTGGTTTGATTGTTGTTCTTAAGTAAAACTGGTTCTTGAAAGCTACCCAAAGACAGCATGGAACTTCCGACGCGAGATAAACTTATTTGAATCGTTTTTGCAGTAGTAGTTTCCCAAAGATATTGTGTTAAAGCGTAGGTAAATAAACCCGCACTAAAATCAGAAAATATAATTTCTTTCGCCAAATCCTTTGCACTTGAACTGGATGCAAGCAAAACGCTCAATTTATCTGGAGCAATTTTTTTCGCTAGCTGCTTTTGAAATTCGACTTCTTCTGCTAAAAACAGTCCTTCTGAAGGTGCTTTCCAAGAACGACTTCTTAATCCAGTTGGTTGCAAAATACTGGGTTTGTAATAACTAGTGTCTAATATTGCCGTAGCACGTTCGGTAGCTAATGACTGCATTAACAGCAATAAAGTGTCTTCTAATAAATAGTTAGCAATTGTTTCGGAATCTTTGATTATTTTAGTTCCATTGACGGGAATTAAAGCATTTTCCATCCCACCAAGTAAACTTTTTGTTTTAATCCGACTGCCATAACC
>JBCBPQ010000181.1:0-14771 GCA_039820645.1 Cyanobacteria bacterium J06633_8
GATTACTCAGCTAGTTTAAATTTATTAGGGTTAGCTGAACCCGATTTTACGCCTGTGGAGGAGCAAGAGCCGACTCTCTTCGATGAAGCAGGAACTAAAAAACAGACAATGTCTAACATTGTCTAACTTTTAGAAAGCGGATAATACCTTTCCTTAGTTAACATCTTTTGTTTGCTTGCGATAGAAGCGCTCTAAAATATCAGATTTCCACTCTTGGTTTAACTGCTCCTCAAAAGTCTGTATCTTTGCTATGTCATCAGCAAAAGTTTGCGCTTGCATATTCTCCCACTCATCTAGCTTTCCAGTTTTTGTTTTACTTTTATAGTTAGGTGATGTTTCTGCTTTATCGTTATTTTCCTTATTACCATTTGTTTTAGATACCAACTGCATCAACAACTCTACTGCTACTGTAGGTAAATCGCAACTACTACTATTGACAAAAAAAGGAAAAGTTATATTGCCTATTTGAATAACATCTCCTTCTGCAAGTTTGGTCGGATGATAAACTTGTTCGCCATTAATATAAGTACCGTTAGTACTGCTCAAGTCAATTAAATAAAAGCTCTGCTCCATGTATCGAATAGCAGCATGACGGCGAGATACGTATTTGTTTACGATGTGTATTCCACTATTGCGATCGCGCCCTATAATCCAAGTATTTTGTGACTGTCGCAAGCTTTGACTTTTACCATCACGCAAATTTGTGGTTATATATACTGCCTCCCCATCGACAACAGCCTGCATATAATAGGACTGCGCTACATCCAAAGAAGATTTAGATAAGTTTTCTAATTTAAGAATCTGCTCCAAGAAGCCACGATGATTCTCATACAACTTAGCAAAAACCTGATATAGACTTAATCGCTGTTGTAGCTCTTCCGGTATGGATTCTAGCTTTATAAGTGAGCCTTTCGCTCGCAACAAATCTAACTCGCTAATATTGCTCATAACTACTTGCTGTGGGTCCAAAATCAGAATTAATTATTTGTGTTTTTGATAGATGCAGCCTTTACCCTCTTTACCTAGTAATCCTCCAACCCTACACTCGCGATTCAAATCAAGCAAAGCTTAAGTAAATCAACAGGAATAGGAAAGTAATTTTTCTTTTACAATACACTCTGAAATTTTGAGTTTTTTTAAGTAGACTTACTACCATACTTAATCAAGTATAAGCATTTTCACTTATTTGTAATTTCACTAAAACTTGTAAATTTAGAACTCTATACAAGCATTAATACGCTCATAAGTTACAGTAAGACTTTTTGAATTAGATATTACTATTAAACTATAAAGTGATTCCAAAAGTAGTATATTTACTGAGTGATAATACTTAAACATTTGTTTTTTGTTCATTAACTTTACTCTAGCGAAATATAATGTAACATTTTTTAAACTATGTTGACTTGTCTTTACTTGTATGAAATTTTACTATACCTAAATATAGGATATTGTAATTGTTTCTTAATAATACCTGAACTTGCTTCTGAGTGAAATCATCCTTAAAGTATATGCTTGTATCAAAAAAACAAACTATCTATATCTTTAGATATTTTTTTCTCATATTTAGTTAGAATTAAGTAATTTAATCCAATCTACAGGAATATACTGATAATTTTTATTTATATGTGAATATGAGCTATTTATATCAGTGTTTTTCAGGATATATCATAGATATAGCAATCCGGAATCAAGTGTGGGAAAATACTGAATCGATAAAAATAGCTTTTATAACTGACTAATTAATAAGTTTTGTAGCTTAATTGATATATTGTGTAAAACATAGTTTAAAAGGGAGATTTATATCTTACTAAAGATTCATCAATCTTTTCTCATGAATGATTTAGGATTGCTATACATGAATGAAAAAAATACTTGTGTAACAGGTAATAAAGAGGGAGGGAGTGAGGGAGTGAGGGAGAGAGGGAGAGGTAATTGGATGGGGTTTTTACCCCAACCAATTACTAGCACCGTAAAGACGGTGGGATTTTAAACCCCGATTAAGTTGATAAAAAGTAATGCTATATAAGTTAATTTGAATTCGGGTTAAGCAAATTGAGGTAAAAGACAATCAAGGTGAAGCTTAGGCTTTTTAGGTTGATAAAAATAAGCGATTAATTAGCACAGAAGATTAATACAAACATTGACCGGACTTCCCTGTCTCGAATGCTTAATTTGATAAATATTTTTAAATTACTCATTCACAAATATTCCTCTACAAATAACCTTAAAAGCAAGGGATTATTGTAAAGGAATCCGAACTAAAAAATTTTGTTCGCAAAATATTTTGTATTGTAAAATTAACTAATAAACCATTCTTTTTTTATACATATTAAAAACTTAATAACTAACTTTTTAACCAACCCGCTTCCAGGGTTGTTTTGTTAGTCTTTTGTTGGCTTAATGACTTTAGCGTCATTTATTCTTAGTAGAATATTTAAAATTTTAGAATGATTTCAATTGAAATAAAACGATTTATTACTTTATTTTGACGATTTCAAATCATAGTAAACCTCTTCTTCCATTAGGTCTTACAGTCATCCAATTTGTTTTAGCTAAAGCTAACTGTTCGGGAGTTATTTTTGCTCCGGTTAGATTTGCTCCACATAAATTAGCTCCACGGAGATTAGCATTACTTAAATGAGCATAGCTGAGGTCGGCACCTCGAAGGTCTGCTAATTCTAAGTCGGCATGGTTGAAGTAAGCTTTACTTAAATTAGCATCTCTTAGATTAGCTTTATTTAAATTAGCTCGTCCAAAGTCACTATTATAGAGATTTGCGTTTTGGAGGTTAGTTTTTTCAAGCTTAGAAGAGTGAAAGTTTGTTTCTGATAAATCGGAGCCTTGTAAATTTAGTAGGCTAAGATTGTGTAAAGCAAAATCACGTCTTCCCTTTAAATAAGCTGTCAATAAGCTTTCCGAATTTAAGCGACGCTGTGCTTTTGATACGGCAGTTGCTGTTTTTGATTTCAGCATGCGATTGTTAGTTTTTCGAGTTCCTAAAGCAGTACTCGAAGCAGCCTTTGCTTTTCTGGCTCGAATAGCTGCTGCGACTTGAGCTACTCCGGCACTAGAGAAAGTAGTAGAGGAATTGTTCCTTCGGGCTGTACTATCAACAACACCTGTCGAACTACTAGGATTACCACCAATATTTGATGGAGCCGCTAAACCGGAAGCCAAACTATCTAAGTAAGGTTCCATCTCCAAAGCTCTAAGTACTTCATCGGCTGACTGATAACGGCTATGAATCGACACATCCATCATTTTTGCCAGTACCTGTGCAAAATGATCGCTCGCATGTACGAGGTGTTGCCACATCACTTCACCAGTTGCCGGATTGTACTCTAAATCCTTGGGAGATTTACCAGTAAGTAAATATATACATGTAATCCCTAGGGCATAAATATCACTTCCGTAAACAGGGCGCATTGCCATTTGTTCTGGAGGTGCAAATCCAGGAGTACCTATAGCATAAGCAGTAAGCGCTGTTTGCCCTGGCTGCATTGCTGCTGTTTGATTAACTTGATTTTTTACAGCACCAAAATCGATTAGAACCAATCTGGCATCTTGGGCACGACGAATCAAATTTGCGGGCTTAATATCACGGTGAATTACTTGCTGAGAATGGATATATTGCAGTAATGGCAAAATTTCACTTAAAAATTGCTTTACTCCTGCCTCAGTGGAAACTCCGCTTTGTTTCACCTCCTGCTGTATAGTCGAACCATTAACATATTCCTGTATTAAATAAAAATGTTCGCGGTCTTCAAAATAATCTAGTAAACGTGGAACTTGGGGATGATTCCCAATCCTACCCAGGGTTACGGCTTCTCGCTCAAATAATTCCCGCGCCATTTGTAAAACATGGGGTGCAGTTCCTGAAGGACGTAGTTGCTTAATTACACAACTTGGTTCTCCCGGCAATGCTTCATCTTGTGCGAGAAAGGTTGCTCCGAAGCCACCTTGCCCCAAGGATTTGGTAACCCGGTAGCGTTCGCGTAACAAAATTCTCGCCCCACATGATTGACATCGCTCACTAAAAGGCAAGTTTTCTGGGTTGGGACAGTTCGGATTTAAGCAGTAGCTCATGCACTGTCAACTCGCTACAAAAAAAATAATAACGGGGAGCAATTACTCTATTTCTATTATTGAAATATAGATCATAGAATGCTAGGTGCAAATTGCTGGATTAGTTTTGAAGAGTTTCTAAAGTTTAAGCAATATTTGTATAGTCTATAGTGATAATACGGATTTCTTTTAATGTTTGAGTTTGTGATTGATAATCAAAATTTATTCCTGGGAGCTAATTACGAGGGAGCATCCCATTTTTGAACAAATGTCCTGAAATTTCTTGTGCAATACCGGTCATTTAAACACAACTTATAAATATAAAATTTTCTGCAACAATCCACACTCCTTAGAAGTTAAATACATCAAGGAAATATATGCTAGTATATATATGAATATCCCTTCAGATATTCAATTGTTTTTTGACAATAATTTATTTGGAGACTAAAAAATATGGCTGCTGTAGATTTAATGAAATGTGCTTGCGATAAATGCTTATGTATTGTGAAAATAGCAACTGCCATTGATAGAGATGGCAAGCACTATTGTTCGGAAGCCTGCGCTGAAGGGCACAAAACCATAGCGGGTTGTGGATGTAGTGGTTGTGGATGTAGTGAGTAAAGCTATATTGCTCAATGCTATTAATCCCGTCCAATCTCTTAGACGGGATTACTGAATATTTTAGTTTTAATTAGGCTGTAATCAATCTCTACAAACTAGACATAACTTCTCTTGCAGCCTGCAATGTTCGCTCGATATCTTCTTCTGTGTGAGCTATAGAAGTAAAGCCAGCTTCAAATTGAGAAGGCGCTAAATAAATACCGTGTTCCAACATTCCACGATGAAAACGCCCAAACTTAGCTGTATCTGAGGCTTTAGCATCTTCATAGTTATGAACGGGGCCACTGGTAAAGAACATACCAAACATGCCGCTGATATTTGCTCCACAAACAGCATGACCATTTTCGCGAGCAATTTCTACCAAGCCATCAGCTAATTTTTTGGTGATTTTTTCTAAGTAATCGTAAGTACCTGGTTTTTGCAACAATTCCAATGTTTTAATTCCCGCAGTCATTGCCAAAGGGTTGCCGCTTAAGGTTCCGGCTTGATACATTGGTCCTGCGGGTGCCACCATAGACATAATATCTCGACGACCACCATAAGCTCCCACAGGTAAACCACCTCCGATTATTTTACCTAAAGTGGTCAAGTCAGGAGTCACGCCAAATTTTTCTTGTGCGCCACCGTAGGAGATGCGGAAACCAGTCATTACTTCATCAAATACTAATAATGCACCGTGTTCCTGAGTGATTTCGCGCAATCCTTCCAAAAAACCAGCATCTGGAGGCACAAAACCAGAATTTCCTACCACTGGCTCTAAAATAACACCAGCAATTTCATCGCGATTTTCTTCAAATAGTAGTTTTACAGCTTCTAAATCGTTGAAGGGTGCAGTTAGAGTATTTTTGGTAACAGACGAAGGAACCCCTGGAGAATCTGGTAAACCTAAAGTAGCGACTCCAGAGCCTGCTTTTACCAAAAACATATCGGCGTGTCCGTGGTAGCAGCCTTCAAATTTGATAATTTTGTCTCTTTTGGTAAAAGCTCGCATTAGCCTTAACACAGCCATACAGGCTTCCGTCCCAGAATTAACAAATCTTACCATTTCAATACTAGGAACGGCATCGATCACCATTTCTGCTAAAACATTTTCTAAGGCACAAGGGGCACCGAAACTAGTTCCCTTTTCTAAAGCAGAATGCAGGGCGGCGATAACTTCGGGATTGGCATGGCCGCAAATTGCTGGGCCCCAAGTACCAACATAATCTATGTACTGATTGTCATCTACATCCCAAACGTAAGCACCTTTTACTCTGTCAAAAACAATGGGCTGTCCCCCTACAGATTTGAAAGCACGAACGGGAGAATTGACTCCTCCCGGCATTAAGCTTTGAGCTGCTGAAAAGATTTCTTGTGATTTGGTAGTTTTAATCGTTGTATTTACCAAGGTTGTCTCCTAGAGTGTAATTATAATGGTCTATCTTCGGATAGGGGCTAATACTGCTTCAAACTTATATCGTAGTAAATTAGCTGAAAAGGGCGTTCCCTCGAAAATAACAATATGTTATATAAGTCAAATCAAAATCAGGATTTGCCGTATTGGGATTCGCAATCGCTATTCTGAGGCTTTTCAAGATGTTATTGGGGAGCTTTCAACTCGGCTATCCATTGGTACGGTGAAGCTCCTAAAGCTCATCAACTAGCTTTAAGTGCATTGAGAATGCACTCTGCTATGCAAAGAAACGTTGTTCTTTGAGATATTTAGTAAGCATAGAGTAAAAACATCCCGTAAAGATACACCATACAGAATGATATCGTGAATTTATGAATCATTCTTAGTAAAGGGCGGTATCTCGCTGGTATGTTTTTTTCTGTAACAGATTCGCAAAACTCTATTCCCCTCGATCAAATTCGCTACGACGAACGAGGTTTGGTGCCAGCTATAATTCAAGATTATTTGGATGGCACGGTTTTGATGATGGCGTGGATGAACAAAGAATCTTTAACCAAGACTTTAGATACTGGTGAAACTTGGTTTTGGAGCCGTTCCCGTCAGCAATTATGGCATAAAGGAGCGACCAGCGGACATATTCAGCATGTTCGCAGTCTCCGTTATGACTGCGATAGCGATGCTCTTTTGATAGCTGTCGAACAAGCAGGAGATATTGCCTGCCATACTGGTGAAAGAAGTTGTTTTCACCAAATCGATAGCAAGGCGGTTCCGCCTCCTGCCGATACTTTGTCACAATTGTTTGACGTAATATCTGACCGACGCGACAATCCTACCGATGATTCCTACACCTGTAAGTTATTTAAAGGTGGTGATAATAAGATTTTGAAAAAAATTGGTGAGGAATCTGCTGAGGTGGTTATGGCTTGTAAAGATGATGATGCCAGCGCGATCGCTGGTGAAGTCGCGGATTTGCTTTACCATACTTTAGTGGCTTTAGCTCATCATAATGTGGATTTAAAATCTGTTTATCGCAAGCTACAAGAAAGACGAAAGTAATGCTTATATATTCTTTTTCCTAGTTTTGAGTCATTGCTTATTAATGATTCAAAACTTTTTATGATCCTGCACAAATCAGGAATATTAAGTATTGCAACATCGCTCCCGGTATCTATTATCTAATTTATAACGTCAGCTTTTACCCTCTTCCCCTTAGTTTCTCTACAATATTATTTGATTTATTATTATTCTTGATAGCTATGATAAAAAAGGTAGGAGGTCGAAGGCAGAAGTTAAAATGTATAAATAAAAACTTTTACTCTGACTTTAAAACTCAGTAAAAATAAATTATCATAAGACTCCGCCGCTTATGAAATATCAAATCTCCTCAGTTCAATCTCACCTCCTTTTTTACTGATTTCCCTGTGCCAGACTGTCGTATTCATAAAAGGGTTCTAGCCTCCGAATCAATCTCCCAATATTGTGCTATTCCCTTTCTCTAATGCAAACTTAATCAGTAATATTCGATTTTTATCGCGTTAAAAAATAATTTTTTTTCCAAAAGCTATTTACTTGTAATTTTAATGATAATGTATAGATAATGGGGCGTATGCAAAATTATTTATGAAACAATATATTCCCATTATAAAAATAATATTACCATAAATTCTCTTATTAAAGTCAATAAGCAACCAATAAATTTTAAAATGAAAAAAGCAAATTAATTTACAAATATACTTTTCAATATACATTCAATGAAAATAAAAAACTGAATCAATGAAAAACTATAAATTTGATTGCGAACGGTGTAAGTAGCGCAAAACAAGAATTGTAAAAAGAACACTGGCAGACAAGCCTAACCAAAAATTATTGATAACAAATTGAGATTGGTCTAACGCCCAACCACCTAAAGGAGGACCAATAAAATAGCCAGCAGCCCAACAAAGGGAATTAATTGAAAAATAAATACCGCGCTTATCAATTGGAGCAATTTCGCTAACCCAAGCTGCGGCTGAAGGAGTATAAGAGACTATAGCCAAGGCAAACAAAAATAATGCTAGTGCAGCCCAAATTATTGAATAAGAAAGTGAAAAAGATGTTACCCAAACACAGATAAAACCGATTGCCCATAAACAAGCCGAAATGCAAAGGGTTGCAGAATGAGATAAACGTTTCATTAAGCGTGCGATAGGCAATTGTGTAATAATCGCCACTATTAAATGCCAAGTAAAAAGTGCGCTGATAGTTGTTTCAACAAATCCTTTTTGTACTTCATCAACGGGAATAAAATTCTTAAAATAAAGTGGAAGGGTACTGTGTAATTGAGAGATATAGGTAGTAAACACAATATTCACTACAACAAATATCAATAAACGACTATCCCTTAAAGCTGCTATCCAAGAAGCTAACTGTTGCAGGATTGAATTTGGAATTGCATTGGTATGATTGCGATTTTGTTTGATTGCAACATAAATAACCGCAAAAAATATAATAAACGACAATCCATCAAGAATAAATAGCAAGCGATAATTTGCAGTGTTTGTTACCAGAACTCCTGCTAAAACGATTCCTAAACCCAGACCAATATTATCTGCAAATCTTGTTATAGCAAATGCTTCACGGCGATTTTCATTATTAGTCAAATCAGCAACAACAGCTTCAGTCGCAGGCCAATACAAACCAACGCCCAAACCATTTATTAAATTACCGATGACTAAAGTGACAAAATCATGAGTTGCAGCTAAGACTAAAGAGCCAATCGCTGAAATTGCGGCTGAAAGTAATAAAGTACGGCGACGACCCCACATTTGAGAATCAGTTAACGAACCTCCCAGAATCCTTCCAAAAACCCCTGAGATGGAATTACTTGCTAAAGCCATACCAACAGTAGTTGCTGATAAACCAATTTGATTAACAAAGAAAATGGGGGCATAAAACAAAGTAAAACCCGTACCCACTCCGCTTAACAATCTACCGATTGCTAAAATCCAAATCTGAGTATCGATAATTGGTAAATGCTTACAGAGAAACGATTTTATTCGCAAAACAGCAAACCCTAAATAGTATTTTTGTAATTCTTATCATTAACTCAGATTTTCCTCACCAATTCCACAGGATTTCCACAGGCTTACGAGGAGTTTTCCACAAGTATTCTACGTTTAAATCAGCTTTATCACATATCACTGGGGATTTCAATTAGATGAAATTCAGAACTAAAAGGACTTAGTTATTGTAAAATATTGTTACAATAATTATCGCCTAACCCCTATTATTCCGTAAGCATTAAACTTTTAGACTTGACCTTGTAACATTTCGCATCATTGACAAACCTACCCCTCTTTAGCGCAAAATAATGCGACAAGATTTTTTTCGTCAACCCAAAAATTCATGTAATATTGCAGTTCGCTGATGCCTTTACGCCCGACAGAAGTAAACTTTATTTCCCGCTGTGTTTACCGTAAAGGTCTAGGTCCGTCCGTATTTGCCTTTAATAGCCCGATTTTCAGGAGAAGAATTATGAACGCCACAGTAAGCCTATATGCAGTAGTTCCCGAAACACTTCACGAATCTTTAAAAAATTACCTAGAAGCTCATCCAGACTGGGATCAAGATCGAGTACTAACTGCTGCTCTATCTTTGTTCCTTCTTCAAAATGGTGATAGCGATCGCCAAGCAGCTCGCGTCTATTTAGAAACATTGTTTCACCACTGCTAGCAGAACGGATTGAGTAGTAAAAGCCATCATATCTCCCACTTTGATTTATAATAGAGATGAGCATGAGCAAGGGAAATAATTGTCACCAAAGAGATACATTCGGTCTTCGTGGGAGTATCAGGAAGAGAGTCTATAAAAATGTAATGGTTATCTGTTGCATATCTAGATAAAACCTACGAAAACATTATCTAGAATCTTGGTTTAGGATTAATTCCCTATCCTCAATAGCAAAAAACCCGGTCTTTCAAAAGCCGGGTTTGCTAATCAAGTAAAATGGTCGAATCAAACTAATTTCCTTCTCAAAAATAATTCAATTGTCAAAAATTATATTTTCAATTATTTTATATTCAAAAAATAATAAAAACCAGTTAATAAACAACTAATAAGTTTAATTTTTGGGATAAATATCTCGCTTTTTATAAAAACGACATGGATATTGTAAAGATATCCTGACACGGAAATGATATTTTGAATCAGAAAAATTATTTGGATAAATTACCCCTGTATTTATCTTTAACATTGAATTAGCAATGTCAAGCTTTGAGAACTAAGCGGCAAATACTAATCTGAGAATACGTAAAAGGAGGTTTAACCTCCCGTTATATTAAACTTTTTCAGGTTGTTGGGCTGGAGCCGGACATTCAAATTTATAGCCAACACCACGTACTGTCTGAATTAAAGCAGGCTGAGCAGCATCAGCTTCAATCTTCTTGCGAATTTGACCTATATGTACGTCTACAACCCTTTGGTCGCCTACATATTCATAATCCCATACCTCTTGAATGAGTTCGGCACGTCGCCAAACTCTACCGGGGTGGCTTGCTAGGAAATGTAGTAAGTCAAATTCCAATGCAGTTAAGGGAACTGGCAGGTTATTGAGCGACACTTCTCTTCGGACGGGATCTATCATCAATTTTTCAAAAACCAAGCGCTTTTGTTCTGCTGTGGTAACAACGCGCTGACGACGCAGAATGGCTGCGACTCTGACTTCTAGCTCCCCTAAGCCAAAAGGCTTAGTGAGATAATCGTCAGCACCTTTGGAAAAGCCGCGAATTTTATCGGCTTCGTCCGCACGACTAGTCAGCATTAAAACAAAAACACCGTTACGACTCTGCATTTCTTGGCAAAGGTTAAACCCGATTACATCTGGTAAATTAACGTCTAAAATTACCAAATCTGGGTTAAATTGCTCGAATAGAGCTAAAGCAGTTTTGCCATCTTCGGCAGCTTCCACTTGATAGCTCTGCTTCATCAAGAAACGTTGAATTAAATTTCTAACGGCAGGATCGTCGTCAACTACAAGAATCTTGGCAGTGGGAGCCATGATCATCACTTTGCAAAAAAATTCATAGGATTTACAAACGGCTTTCGCCCTTAAGGCGCGAATATCCGCATTTGGGCAAAAATAATCTACAATGCTAAAGCTCTCCTAACCGGTTTTTCCAGTCTTACATACTGGTGCATGTCTTGGAATCCCGGCTTCAAGAACAAAAAATTTATCTTTTATGCAACCCTGAGTATGAAGCAGCAATGCTCCTCTTCCCTTGTGGGAATATCTAATAATTATAGATATTCCAACATCCAAGTTCGTTACTTGAAGATTAAACTAGAAAACTGCTTACTTCAAGTTACAAAAAACTTAAACGCTATCAATTTTAAATCTATATGTGATTAAACGGCACAAAAAGAAGAAGGGGTTTACGGCAACAAATTTTCTATCTTAGAAATATAGCTGCTTTAAATAAAACACAAATTTTAATTTTTTCATAAAAGATGCTTACTTTTTGTGTTTTTATCTCAAATTCTAGAGTAAAGCCCTAATTGGTCAACGGCATGAGGGGATACACGGAGTTATTGCGATATGTTAAAGTTACTATTAGTGAGAATCACTTGCGTTGATCGCAGCAAGTATTATAGTTATATCTAGGTAAGACTCTTAAAATAGACTGCGATAATATTGGTTTCTACCAAAATAAATCATAAAATAGTTTTTATTAACAAACTGCTGCCGATTGAGCCTAAAGTAATTAACTCCCATGAGCGACCAAAATCCCTATGAAAAACTTGGGGTATCAGAAGATGCTAGCTTTGAAGAAATTCAAGATACACGCGATCGCCTAGTCGAACAATATAGTGGCGATGGTCAGCGTCTTGAAATGATTGAAGCAGCTTATGATGCTGTATTGATGGACCGCTTGCGGATGCGCCAAGAAGGAAAAATTAAAGTACCCGAACGCATTCGCTTTCCCGAACGTAGAGAGCAGGTAGCTCCCGATGTAAGCCCCGTTCCGAAACAACAGTCACCTGCATGGCTGCAACGGATGCTAGATAAGCCCAGTACTCTTGATGTAGTTATACCTGGAGTTTGGTATCTTGGTTTAAGTGCCAATAGCTTATTTTATAGGAGCGGAGGCGACCAAGTTTTACAATTGATGTTAGTACTTGGGGTTGGAGTAAGTATTTATTTTCTAAATCGTAAGGAAAGTAGATTTGGCAGAGCAGCTTTATTGACTTTAGTCGGTTTGATCGTTGGTTTAATTGTTGGGGGGTTGATTGCTAGCCCGCTTGTACAACAATTACAATCTGCCGATTTTACGACTAATCAGTTTGCAACTGTAGTCACTTTTGTATTATTGTGGTTGATTTGCAGTTTTCTTAAATAAGTTTTATTGGGAAAATAGGGAATCTTAAGTTAGCAGTTATGGCTACGACGTAACAATTATTCCCTTAAACCCATTTTTTTATGGATAATGTTGATATTTATTAAATACCCTTAGCTTTTAAGTATAAAATCAACCGCTTCTATAAAATTTTTCATAAAAATATCTGGGCTATAGGCTTCAAGTTGAGCGCGATCGCGAATTCCGCATTCCACAGCAATTGACGTGACACCATATCTTTTTGCCGCAGTTATATCAGCTTCTGTATCTCCAACCATCCAAGTATTTTCTACAGGGGGCAACTCGTCTAATGCATGCTGCATGAGTAGAGGTTTATCATCTATGTCACGAGTTTTGACGTAATCATTACTAAGACAATAACGGCGATTATCTGGAAAATAATCATATAAATTAAATTTTTCTAAAGCATATTCTAATTCTCGCACCCGGCGCATAGTCATTACGGCTAAATCAATCCCAGCTTTTTGTGCTTTTGACAAAGCCTCTATTGCACCCTCGGCTAAGGTATCAAGTTCAAAATATGGCTGTGTATGTACGGTTTGCTTTCGCAATCGAGCAAAATTTTCTGCCTGTGTTTCTTCTAAACCACACATAATACCTATTTGTTTTTCTGGAATGCGCGAACGCTTCAATTCCCAAAATTCTTTTTTAGAAAGCGTTCGTAGTTGTTGATTTTGATGGCGATTTTTTTCTAGACACAATAGATATACCTGATAATAACGTTCGGAAACATCACTAATCGGGCCATCAAAATCTGTAATAATTCTTATCATTACAACTCATAACTAAGTGTATTTACAAATTATCGCAATTGTTGCTAGCTAGCAATCCTAAAGATTTAATAAGTTAATCAATTTTATATTTCGGTTTAGGGACTTGCAAGTGATAAAATGTCCCACAGACGGTGGGACAATTTACGCACTGTAAGCGCCTTAGCTATTAAAACAAATCTTATACCTTTAGGCTTCCACGTTTGATTTGTTCGAGTTCCATTGCTTCAAACAAGGCGCGAAAGTTACCTTCTCCGAAGCCTTGAGCGCATTGCCTACGCTCTATAAACTCAAAGAAAAAAGTCGGTTGAGGAAAAATAGGTTTTGTAAAGATTTGTAACAGTAAAGCATTAGGATAATCTTGCTTCCAATCTACTAGAATTTCTTGTTTGGCAATTTTTATGATTTCTGTTGGTTTGAGAGGTAAATTTGTTCGCTTCTGTAAATGAGAATAGTAACTTTGAGAAATAGGCAAAAAAGAAACTCCACGGCTGCGAAATTTAGCGATATTACTAATGATATCGCTCGTTTGTAAAGCAATATGTTGAATTCCTGCACCTTGGTTAGCGTTGAGAAATTCTTGAATTTGAGAGTTAGCAGTTGCAGGTTCGTTAATTGGTAGTTGCACGCTGCCATTAGGGGAAACCATTACTTGACTGTGTAAAGCAGAATATTCAGTTTGAATATTAAATTTCTGCTGCTCGCGAAAACCTAAAATGTTTTGGTACCAAGCAACAGCAGGTTTTAAATTTCCGATAGGAACGTTTAAGACTATGTGATCGATTGCTTGGATAAAAGCATTAGAGGAATAATCCTCAACAGCATTCTGTATAAATTGTTTTTGCAATAAAGTATGTGTAAGCCCCCCCCAAGCCATTAGCTTAATTTGGTTAATGTAAATTTTGTCTTTTTTGTACTGCACTGTAGGTTGTATAAACTTTGTGCCATGAGCTTTGGCTCTAGCAATTATCGCGGGTAAATTATCTACCTCGAATGCGACATCTACAACCCCAGGTGGATGTTGACTTAGATATGTCGCTACTGGGCTAATGGAAGATATTGGTGAAGACAGCACAAAGCAAACTAAACCGCTTGTAACTACTTCCGTGGAGGTATGAGAATCTGTATCTACACTAACGGTAAAGCTACGGTTAAGGGTATCAGCATCTAATCTACGAAAATAAAGATGATGTACAAACCAATCACACCAAGTTTTGGCATCTTCAACATAGAAGTGAACGTAAGCAATTCTCATTTTGATTGAAGAAAAAGTCACTATAACGGCTTGTCTGCTGTTAATTTTGCCTTTTTTGCCGATTTTTAAATTCACTCTTAAGCAGGAAATAGTTCTTTTTCTCTAAATTTGTTGAAGAAAGTGAGCTTGACGACCGTTGTTAATTCTGTAGACAAAAATTTACATATATAGACAATTGTCAATGCTTTTTAATGTGTTTTGTGCTTCATTTTTGGCATAATAAGATAAGTGTTTTATTTTTTCTTGATAAATATGCAAAAACCAAGCAGCGATCA
>JBCBPQ010000182.1:0-14689 GCA_039820645.1 Cyanobacteria bacterium J06633_8
GTCAGTGAACAGTTAACAGTTAACAGTGAACAGTGAACAGTGAACAGTTAACAGTTAACAGTGAACAGTGAACAACTAACAACTAACAACTAACAACCAACAACTAACAACTAACAACTAACAACTAACAACTAACAACTAACATCGTCGCACACCTTAATTATTTTTCACAAAAATCAAAATTATTTTAACTTGTTAAATTTTGATTTTCTGTAAATTATGAATAAAACGTCATGGGGATTGGGTATGAGAAAATAGAGACATAGGACTAACCACTAACCACTAACCACTAACCACTAACAACTAACTTTTATAATATGCAAATTACCCAATGTTTGCACGCAGCAATTCTTGTTACTGACTTAAACCGTAGCGAACAATTTTACGGCGAAATTCTCAAATTACCTCAAACAGAACGTTCGCGAAATTTTCCCGGTAGCTGGTATCAAGTTGGTGAATACCAATTACACCTAATAGTTACATCCGGGGTTTCTAACCAACCACAACACGAAAAATGGGGACGCAACCCCCACATTGCCTTTTCAGTTGCCGACTTAGATGCCGCCAAAGAGCGATTATTAAATTATAATTGCCCAATTCAAGCAAGCGCTTCTGGTCGTCGAGCATTATTCACCCAAGACCCAGATGGGAATATTATTGAATTAAGCGAACAGCAGTAGAAAGCTAAGAATTAAGAATTAAGAATTAGGAATTAGGAATTAGGAATTAGGAATTAGGAGTTATAAATATACTGCTTACTGTTAACTGTTCACTGCTCACTGTTCACTGTTCACTGTTAACTGTTAACTGTTAACTTTTCACTGAATGAAGTTTGGATACACTTACAGCAATCCTTTATTAGAACAAACTCCCGAACCTAGGAGCTTGGGATGGGATGTAGATAAAATTTATCAAGATTTAGGAAAACGTTCGGAATTACAACAATTATTTCAAGACTGTAAAATAAATCCCCCAGATTGCATTTTTATTCGACGTTTGGAAGAATTAGGTGATTCTGTTGAAGAAGTCACCTTTATACTTTCCCAATTTGAAGAAATGGGAATAAATTTGATTGCAGTTGAACAAAATTATAACTCTCAAACAAAATATTCTCATACTCATGCCAACTTACTCAAACTCTTATACGAAATTCAGCAGCAAAAACGTAGCGATCGCATTCGTCAGGGACACGCACGCAATCGTTTAGAAGCAATACCACCTCCAGGGAAAGCACCTTACGGATACCGTAGAGGTAAAGCAAAATATATTATTGACCGTACTATCTCACCAGTAGTTAAAGAGTTTTTTGATAACTTTTTGCTATACGGTTCGTTACGAGGAGCAGTACGCCATATAGCGAAGAAATACGGTAAAAAAATATCAGTTACTACTGGAAGACGCTGGTTATCTAATCCGGTATACCGTGGCGATATTGCTTACCGAAATGGAGAAATCGTCCGCGATACTCACAACGCCATCATTTCTCGTGAAGAAGGTGCTCAAGTAGATAGGATTTTACGTCGCAACAGTCGTTTACCATCTCGTACAGCCAGCGCACCACGTTCTCTAGCTGGTTTAGTTGTTTGCGGTGAATGCCAATCGCATATGAGCGTCACTCGCGTAACCTTTCGCAGACAAAAAAAGGAGTATATTTATTTACGTCCTATCAACTGTTCTAAAAATAAAAAATGCCGTAGTATTTCTTATCAAGAAGTATTAGAAAGCACTATTTACAAAGTTTGTAATCACTTACCTCACGCAGTAGAAAACATCGATTTTCCATTCTTTGATGAAGTCAAAAATAATTTAACAGAAGTTATTACCGCTCAACAACAGATATTAGAGCAGATACCATCTTTACTAGAAACTGGTATCTTGGATGAAGAAACCGCTAAACTGAGAATTTATAAAATTCGTACCGAAATATCTCAACTTCAAACACAAATAGAGATATTACCACCAGTTAATTTACGTTCCGTGGCTCAAGCTGTTTCAATACCACAATTTTGGTTAGATTTATCAGAAACAGAAAGAAGATTTTATTTTAGAGAATTTATTCGTAACATCGAAATTATTCGTCAAAACAACAGTTGGGATTTACGAATTATTTTTATCTTTTAAGTTGTAATTGAGAATTGATAAAAATAATATTATTGTACTCCCAATCCCCAATTCCCAATCCCCAATCCCCCATGCCCAATCCCCCATGCCCAATCCCCAATCCCCAATCCCCAATTTTAATTAGGGCTTACTTCCGGTATTTCTCACTTTAGACACTTTACCGATTAAGTCAAACCAGAAAGGGGCACCCATAGCTATAGCAATACCGCTAATTATCCAGCCAGGAATTGCCCGTGCAAATCTTAATGATGTCCAACCGCCGCTATTGGAGGAAAATGAACCTACTTGCTGTTTAATATTAGTTTCAGTCCAACCGATAGGTAAAGATATATCTGACAAAGCCTCTTCTGTTTGACTTCTAAGAGTTCCGATGTCTACATAATTTAAATTTTCTTGATTTCTAACTAATATATCTCCGGCATTATTTACAATCGTATTTCTTAATGCTGAATCTGTAGAAAGTCTACTTATCATATGAAATGCATCTGCATTTGCCGTTACAGCAATCACAAAACCAATTAACAATGCAACTCCTTTAGAATTGCGTTTGTAAACACCACTAGCTCTTGCCATCGAACTATTAAAGGAGCTTTCCATTTCTTGTTTCAGTATATTAAGACCCGATTCTGTTTTACCAATTCTTGTTTTAGTACGATGAGCTAAAACAGTTAAATTTTCTGTTATGGACTGCGGTAAAACATTAGTTAATTGCTGTAAATTTTGATAAGTTTGATTATCCTTATCTTTAATTGCTTCCTCAAATTCTTTGTAAACCGTACTACCTTTCTTCATCAACTGAACTATTTCACTGACATTAGGTTGCAAACCTCCTAACATAATTGCTCTTTCAGATGAAGCAAACGTATCTTGTTTTAGAAAGTTCAGTTTTCTTACGGCTTTATTCGTATATTCGCTGTCTGGTATTTCTGTTTGAAAAGTGTATATATACCTATCAAGGCTTTCTGCCATGCGGTTAATACTGGTATCTAAATCAGCTTTTTTTTGGTTGTAATTCCACAATATTTGCTCAAAATCAGCCTGCATTTCGGCGAATTCTTGATAAATCAGGCCCAAAAAATTAGTAAATTTCTCATCTCCTTGCACTTGTCCTTCTAAAGTAAATAAAATATTTTGTATTTCAGCCAGTCTTTCATTTTTAAATTTTTCTAACCTTGATTCTGAAAGTTTTTGAGAAAAATCCGGTATTCGCAAAGTTTCCATCAAAGTAGTTGCATAAATATCAGCAGGAATGTAAGATGGTCCGCTATGTTGACCATTACCAAAAATAGTTTCACTCTTGCTTGTTCCAGGGCGTGCAATTTTGAAAGGACGAGTCAAAGAAGAAGCAGCCCAAGTTACTTTTCTAGGTAAAGTTGCCAGAAACCCCTTTGCTTCTTGATTAATATTTTTCAGTAAAGGATTACTATAGATTTGATTTACTAATTGAATTACTTTTGCTTCTTCAGAATTACGAACACCACCTGCAAGTAAAATTTCAATAGATTTTCTGAGATGTGCAGCGCGCCATTGTAACAATGTCGCAAGTAATTCCTGTATTTCGGAGGCTAACAAACTTAAAATTAAGTAAGTAAATACCAAGCCTAAAGCAATATCTAAGATAAAAGGTAAATTCATTGTTTTCCTCTAGTAGAATTTAATTATTGATGTTGGTAATATTCGCTTCTATGTAATCTGTAAATATTAGTTAAATTTTTATAAAACTTCCCCGATTGTCTTTACTGGGAGAACATTCAAAAATTTATCAAAAAAATAGAAATAAATTAAATTTAACGAGATAATGATTCATAGAGTAGTTTCGCACGAATGTTACGCTCGGAGATTACTCGATAGGTTTCTCTGTAGTTTGAGCAGCGATTTAAAACGATTGTCCTAGTTTATGCAAAAAGGAAGCTTTATTTGGGATCGCGTTGAAAAACAGTATCGTCGAATGGACAGACGAATAGATCGAATATGGATAGTAATACTCACCATAGCCGCAGTAATACTTTTTACGATTCATCTAGGAGAATTGCCGCTGCGAGACTGGGATGAAGGCACTGTGGCACAAGTTGCGCGGGAATTGGGACGCGCTCGGGCTGGCGAGATGCGATGGCTTTTCCCAACTCTTGGGGGAGAGCCTTATCACAACAAGCCACCATTGATACATTTGATGATTGCTTGGGCTTATTCAATCGGAGGTGTAAACGAGTGGACTACACGTTTACCCGGTGCAATTTTAACAGCTCTTTCAGTCCCTTTTCTGTATAGTATCGGCAGAGAAATATTCAAAGGGCGAATTTGTGCTGTCTACAGCGCTTTAGTTTACCTAACAATGTTGCCAGTAGTGCGTCACGGAAGGCTGGCTATGCTAGATGGTGCTGCGGTTTGCTTCTTCACTATCATGCTTTTGTGCGTGTTGCGATCGCGTCGCAATTTGCGCTATTGCTTGGGTGTAGGCATCGGTTTTGCACTAATCTGTTTGACCAAAAGCATTTTAGGTATATTGCTTGGTTGTGTGGCGCTGATATACCTATTTTGGGATACCCCGCGATTGCTTAGCAGCAAGTACATGTGGATGGGAATGCTTATCGGCGCTGCTCCAGTAGCTTTTTGGTACGGAGCCCAATGGTTACATTACGGTCATGATTTTGTTAATAAAGGAATGATGAATCAATCCTTTGGCCGTATTTGGTCTTCCGTTGAAGGGCATTCTGGGCCACCTTGGTATTACTTACTAGAAATTTGCAAATACAACTGGCCTTGGTTGATTTTTGTACCAGCTTCTTTACGTTTTGCTTGGGAAAATCGCAATCTGAGTTGGGCTAAACTCGTACTGGTTTGGTTCGGTGTTTATTTAATAACTATTTCCATTATGGGAACCAAGCTTCCTTGGTATGTTTTCCCAATTTATCCTTCAATTGCTTTGGCAATTGGAGCAAAATTAGGTGAAGTCGAAAATTTACCCTTATTGAAACCACTACCAAAATTTTGGATAGTGATGTTAAGTATTTTAGCTTTAGCTACCGTTGTTGCAAGTACTTACTTTAGTTCCATTCCAACACCTGCACCGGAATTACAGCTGATATTTGCTACTCTTAGCGTAACAATGGCTTTAGCTGCTCTGAGGGCACAAAGAGGCGATAGGCAATTTCTGAAAGTACTTTTATGGGGAACCTATGTATCTTTATTATTGTTTGTCAAATCTAATTACTGGGTATGGGAACTCAATGAAGATTATCCAGTTAAACCTGTTGTGCAAATGGTAGCCCAAGCAAATCTAGCAAAAAATACGGTGGTTTACATTTCTTCAACCAATCATCGACCTTCATTAGATTTTTATAGCGAAGGTACCATTAAGCCCGCCTCTCCAGATAACTTGAAATATTATTGGAAACATGATAAAAACCCATACTTCTTGCTTGACGAAAAAGCTTTGAGAGATTTTCCATCAGGCTCATTGCAAACTATAGATAAGCAAGGAAAATGGACTTTAGTTACAAAAAACACTGCCCCGCGAGCTAAAGAATGATTAGACACGGGGCTGTCTTTAAAGTTTTATTTGTTTATAGTTAGATGCTACCAAAATTTCCCACCTATAAACAGGTAATTCGCAAATTTAATATATTAATACAGATAAGCAGGTAGCTATAATTAAATCAAACATTCTTGACTTATCTTAGTTAGCTTTGCGTCTTTCCTTCAAAAAAAAACACAATTTTTGACCGATATGCCCGAAAAGTACAATTCATTTTTCTTGCATACCGGAATCTTTCTCTATTCTCTCCCCATTCAAAGGCTTTTGAGCATCCGAATCTATAGGATTTGTGTGAGTATTTCTTTGAGTTACGGTTAACATGCCGAAGAAAACAGCACTTCCTAAAATAAAAGCTATTAAAGGATGCTTAAAAAATACAAAATCTCGTAAAATTCGAGCTAAAGGTCGGCTTTGACGGCGTAGTACAGATGAAAGAGTAATTTGTTTTAAAGGAAATGGGTCGCGCACATAGTTACCGCTACGACATACCACCAACCTTTCTTGACAGTAAGGACAGTTGTATAATCCAGTACAATTTTTTAGAGCTTTTGCCGTAGCATTTTTTTGGCAAATGGGGCAAGTAACGTAATGATTATCAAAGGTGTGTGTGTTCATCTACCTCGTCCGCCTATTCTATTTACTCGCTGTATAACAATTGGTATAACTGATAAATTTGTGCTTATACGACCTAAAAATGGTTGAAAATAAGCAATGTGCGATACATTCAAATGCTCCTTAAGTTACGAACATTTTTATGACTGCAACACGAGTATAGCTATATTTAAATAACTCTGACTTCGCAAACCCAATTTTAATCAAGCAATCGCCTATTGATTTAATTGCGGTCAGCTTATATGTGTGAAATACTACATCTCTACTCCATTAATTTATGTGGTAGTCCAAATCTATCTTTGCAGGCTATACAACAATTTGCATACTGCGTTTTTTTACTTGCAAAGCTTACTATCATAGAGCTTTTCGCAATTGGGTTTTATCTACTGTTTACTATTTAAGCACTTCCTCCACGAAAATTCTGAGTATTTACAGTTTTTTTTACCAAAGCTTTGTAAAGCTATCAGATAAATTATAGAAAATACCCATAAAACTTTTTCTAAAAGATATTTACAGAACAGTTAATTTAATTAAATTGCAATTATGTTCCTTGAAGGAAAAAGCATTATATTAATGCTTGCTGTGTAACTTTTCACTCTTATGGGGAGATCCAAAAAATAAAATATCCAGCTTTATCAAATACATTTCGGAGAAAACCTAAAGTGATGGGGGTTCCGCCCCGAAGGCCGAACCCAAAGCTGGATATTTTATTACTTGTAAGTGCCATAGTAGGGACAGTTAAAAGCGAACTTTTTCATATACGTTTAACTTATATATTTTAAAATAATCATAAATAACTATAAAGATAATCTCTTTATAGAAGCTATGCTAATTTTATAAAAAACTTAATAAATTTCAAATTATAAATCAACCGGCGTTGTTAAATTTTCTCAATTTTTTTATCGAATATCTATATTCTTCATTAACTAATACGAAAAAAGATGACCAACAATTTCCGCAAAAAAAATGGGGCAGGCTTTATCAACTTAATCGGGGTTTAAAACCCCACCGTCAATTGGCGTGCTAGTAATTGGTTGGGGTAAAAACCCCATCCAATTACCTCTCCCTCTCTCCCTCACTCCCTCACTCCCTCCCTCTTTATAAATGCGCCCTTCGTTTTTAAACATAGGGACTCGTCCGTTCTGGGGAGGCTCGCCAGAACGGGAAGCCTTATAATTACCGTAAAGAAAAAGGGGCAGGCTTATTATAGATAGATGCCGGACTTCACCACGAGTTAACTTGTTTTAAAGCCTGCCCCTTTTTCTAAGGTTAGAGTCATACGCCCCATTTTTTTAAGGTTCCATCTCGTGACGCTTTATGTAACAAAAAATTTATAAATCGATATAGATAAAATTAATTTATCTATACTTGATTTTTTTTGCCTACAGAAATTGAATTTATATTTGGATAACTTAAGTAACAATTATTCAAATACAGGAAAATAAAAACCATAAAAAAAGCTGCCTACAACCATTACAGGTTTTCAAGGCAGCTACCACAACTAATGGTTGAAGTATAATAATTGACATTAAGCCAGAGTAGTATTTTCATTGCTAATTGACGAAACAATGAATAGATATCTTGAATAAAAAGACATCAACCACACTTTTATTTAAATCAAATTCATCTAAATAATCGTTAATCGCAATTATGGATGTTTATAGAGATTAAAACAAAACATAATTGTCAGATCGATATTCTGCTTACCTGCTTTTATAAATTTATCCCCTTCAGAACTATAGGTTTTATCCTGGAAAATTTTTCACTTCATGGAGCGTATTTCTAGAATAATACTTTTCCAAGCAGAGTTGAATGGATAATCGACTAAAAGCTTATTTGCTCTTAGCTATTTTCCAAGCTATAGGGGGATATAAATTAAAGCGAGCAGCGACTTCACCATTATCTATCAATAGCAGTTGTCAAAAGATACAAATACAGCATTCCGTTAGTTGCTAGTATTTCAATCACCTCAATAGAGGAGACTGGCATAAGAAGGACTATTTTGATGTCAAGACGTACATCTAATAATCACCATTCGTCATGTTGATTATTGAGTAACCATTATAATTATCTTGCGACAGTCTTAATCTTCTTCTTCTTCTTCTTCTTCTTCTTCTGGATCTACTTGTTTTAGACGAATGTGCTTTTTGCCTAGAGTAATGATAAACTCATCTCCTGGTTTAAGACCCATTTGTGTTGTATAAGCCGAACCGATCAATAAATTTCCATTAGACTGCACGCTAATTCTATAGCTTGCACTACGTCCTCCACGCCCATTAGCACCAGAAGAACTATCTAACTGAATACCCTCAGCATCAATTAGGGCATTCAAGAATTTCATCATGTTAACGCGCTCGATACCGTTTTTCGTAACGGTATAGTAGCCACATTGTTTGGCTTTATCTTCCTTACTTTCGCTTTCTAGCTCTTTGACTTTTTTGAGTAAATCTTCGCCGACTAGAGGTTCAATTTTTTTCTGTTTAGCCATCAACTTAAATCAAAAACTAACGATGGATGTGGTGGAATCGATTTCATTTTAACTGACATTGAGGTATTAAGAACAGTGTATATGATGAATTTTATTTTTTTATTAGCCAACAATATAAAATTTGCACTATTCATTCTTATTATTTTTCTATGCACACTGCTTGCTGCTTGTTGATGCCATCAAAGAAAATGAACCAAAAAATAAACTTTAACCATAACTATATAAAAAATCTTATCAAGGATCGATAGTGTTAAGTTTAGCTAATTGAGGTGTTTTTACTCCTTTGAGATGCTGCTAAACTATTCTTATGATAAAAATTTTCTTCAACTGGTGCCAACAAATATTGCTGAACCTAAATGAAACTTACCACTAAAGGGCACTATAGTGTAAAAGCGTTACTAGATTTGAGCTTGCAGCAAAAAAGCGGCCCTTCTTCAACTAAGGTTATTGCAAGCCGTCAAAATATTCCCGCTCCTTATTTAGAAAAACTACTAATAGAAATGCGTCGTGCTGGATTGGTAAAATCAATTCGCGGTAAAGATGGTGGATATCAATTAGCCCGAGAACCTGTAAAAATATCTTTAGGAGAAATTTTAGAAGCAGTCGGCGAAACAATCGAGCCTTTACCTCACCATAAAGCTTACCCACAAGCTTCTGTTGATTGCGTCACTTTCAGTCTTTGGCATAGACTATCTCAAAAGCTTAAAGAAGCATTATACAGTATTACTTTAGCTGACCTTTATTATGATGCTCGCAGCTGGCAAGCTTCTCTTGGAGAAGAAGCTAGTTTTGTGGTTTAGTTATTAATGGACGGTTGCAATTTTAATTTTTTACTGACGTACTCCTTTAAAAAAAAAATTACAGAGGAATTGTGACCGTTAATTGCGACTATATCGGTACTTAACCGTCGGGTCAATTTATCTATCAAAACTGTTTTAATTTTTTCTGTTGTCTTATTCTGCTGTTATCTTAATCCTTGCTGCTAGTTTAGATTACTCGATCGGTGACCCCTGGAATTGGCTTCATCCAGTACAAGTAATGGGCTGGCTCATTTCCTATTTAACTAAATTAGCTCGTCAATATTGTCAGAACTCTCTAACACAACGTTTAGCCGGGATATTAATAACTGCAATTTTGGTGATAGGTAGCGGTGTGGTTAGCTGGTTAATAAAACAATGTGCTATGTTAATTCATCCGCTGCTGGGAATCTTGGTAGAAACTATTTTATTGGCTAGTTGTTTTGCACTTAAAAGTTTAAGAATCGCGGCAGAAACAGTCTTGCAACCTTTAAAAATAGGAAACATCGAGGAAGCACGTTCTCTTCTGAGTAATTTTGTTGGTCGAGATACACAAAATTTGACATCTGAAGAAATTTTACGCGCTGTTTTAGAAACAGTAACAGAAAATGCTACTGATGGGGTAATGGCTCCTCTTTTTTATGCAATTATTGGTGCTTTTGTACCAACAATTGGACCTTCTTCTTTGGCTTTAGCATATAAAGCTAGTAGTACTCTTGATTCTATGATTGGTTATCGAGAAGTTCCATATATTTATATTGGATGGTTCAGCGCCCGTTTAGAAGATTATTTAACTTGGTTGCCATGTAGGCTAACAGTTATAACTCTATCTTTGTTATCTCGTAAACCCCTAAAGGTAATTAAAATTTGTCAGCGGGATGCTCCAAAAGATTTAAGTCCTAATTCTGGCTGGAGTGAATGTGCTTATGCTGCAATTTTAGGAGTACAAATGGGAGGAACTAATTGGTATCGTGGAATAGCTAAAACAAAACCTTTACTGGGAGATGCGATTTATCCAATTACTTCTGATTCAATTGAAACTGCTTTACAATTAACTCGATATTCTTTTTTATTGTGGATGGGGGGAGCCGCATCTCTACTCTTATTAACAACATTAAGGTAAAGATTAGTTTAGAAAATTAGGTTTGGGATTTTTGGTAAGTAACTGGGTCAAATTAAATATAAAACCTCACCCCGGCTAAAGCCACCCCTCTCCTTAGTAAGGAGAGGGGAAGGGGTGAGGTTCTATCTTACATTTAATTATGCCTACCTACTTAATTCATCTCCTGAAAAATAATTAAGCTTTAAAGCTTTGTATGAAGTTTTCCCCGTTTCCTAATCCATCTAAAATAGTATACTTAATGACTCAGTAATATCTGTTTATGAGTGTGTCCGTAAAAGTAGTTAAAATCCTATCACCAGAAGAACTTCGTCGCACTTTAAGAAGACTCGCTTCTGAAATAGTCGAAAGAACCCGCGATTTATCTCAATTAGTGCTTATAGGTATTCATACTAGAGGAGTACCTTTAGCTTATTTATTGGCAAGTCAAATTGAAAACTTAGAAAATGTAACTGTGGCAGTAGGCGCATTAGACATTACATTTTATCGCGATGACCTAGATAAAATTGGTTTGAGAACCCCGTTCAAAACCAGTATACCGTTTGATTTGACAGGAAAAACTGTTGTGCTTGTTGATGATGTCATATTCAAAGGAAGAACGGCTCGTGCTGCTTTAAATGCAGTAAACGAATATGGCAGACCGGAATTAATCCGTCTCGCTGTTTTGGTAGACAGAGGTCATCGTCAAGTACCGATTCATCCAGATTTTATTGGTAAAAAGTTACCAACCGCAGCTGACGAAATAGTTAAGGTTTATTTACAAGAAACTGACGGGAAAGATGGGGTAGAGTTGATTGAAGATTAAATGATGTTTGGTAATTGGGCATTGGGCGTTGGGCATTGGGCGTAGTTAATTATTAAGTTATTAAACCTTCGATATATTACCTATTATCTGTTACCTATAACCGGACTTGCATGATGGTGAACTAAATACCATTTGCCACCGAGCAATTCAAATACATTAGTTGCTAAAGATTGGGCTTCCATTCTCGAACCTTTGATGACTTGCATCACATTTTCGACTAGTACAACATAGGCAATATTTCCCCGGATTTCTGTGGAAATAACATCTGTATTTATTTCAATATAAGGAGTATTGTGAAAAATTTTTACCCAAGAATTATGAACTTGCTTCCAACCACGAAGTATATTCCATCCGGGATGTACGCAAAAAACCCCAGTTCCTTGCGACCATATTTCACTCATTGCATCAATATCTTTCTTCTCAAAGGCTCGATAGAAAGCTTCGTTTGCTGCTAATATTTCAGAACGCTGTTCGGTCATTGTTAAATAGGGAATAGGGAGTAGGGAGTTAAGAAGAGAAAGTTGGTAATTGGTAACTGATAACTGTTCACTGATGATCCACACCCTGCGGGTGAACAACTGTTCACTGATAACTGTTCACTGATAACTGTTCACTGTTCACTGTTCACTGTTCACTGTTAACTGCTTGTTTTGACATCACCAATAGTTTGTAATAATTGCTTTGCAGTATAAGGTTTTGATAAAAAAGCTTTGATGCCAACTTCGGTAATTGCATTTACTTTATCGTTAGAAATTAGTCCGCTGACGGCAATAATTTTTACTTGAGGATTAATTTTTTGCAAAGTGCGGATTGTTGTTAATCCATCCATAATTGGCATGATAATATCCGTTAATACAATAGATATTTCATTTCTATGTTCGGCATATAAAGCGATTGCCTCAATACCATCGCTGGCGGTGATTGCTTTATAATTATAACTTTCTAATGATTTTTTTGTAATATCTCGAATAGAATCTTCGTCATCTACGACTAAAATTAATTCCCCTTCACCTAATGGGAAATTGTTTTCTGTCTCTTCTTGAATTTCTTTTATTTCTTGTGCTGGTAAATATACCTGAAAATTACTTCCTTTGTTTATATCACTTTGTACATTAATAAATCCATTGTGACTTTTAACAATACCCAGTACTGTGGAAAGACCTAATCCTGTACCTTTTCCAAGTTCTTTAGTTGTAAAAAATGGCTCAAAAACTCTATCTAAAACTTCTGGAGCAATACCAATTCCCGTATCGGCAACAGAAATCATGATATAGGAACCAACTTTTGCATCGAGATGCATTTGGGCATAGTTTTCATCTACTATAAAATTTGCCGCACAAATAGTTAATTTACCTCCATGGGGCATAGCATCGCGAGCATTAACACATAAATTCATCATCACTTGATGCAGTTGAGTTCCATCTCCTTTAATCATCCACAAGTTTTGTGGTATTTTCTCCGATAATTGAATTGATTTCGGAAATGTTTCTCGAATAACTTGCTTGATTTCATTTATTAAAGGTTCCGGTTGCACCAAAGTGCGATCGCCTTCCATTCCACGTGTAAAAGACAATACTTGTTTAACTAAGTTTGCTCCGCGTTTGGCATTATTGATTAATATGGGTAAAAGCCGCTTGCTGCGCTCATCTTGAAGCTGGGATTCTAATAATTGTGCTGTCATTAAAATCGGTGCTAATACATTGTTCAAATCGTGAGCAATACCGCTAGATAATGTACCAATACTTTCCAATCTTTGAGCGCGAAGAAATTGCGATTCTAATAATTTTTTTTGGGTTATATCAGTATTTACAATTAAGATTGATTGTGCTTTACCTTCATACTCTTTTAATAACGTCCATCGACTCTCAACGATAATTTCTCTGCCTAATTTTGTGGTTTGATAAAGTTCGCCTTCCCAAGAACCATTTTGAATTAAAGTATTAATAGCCGATCTAATTAGTGATACTTTTTTCTCTTGCCAAATTTCCGCTGTTTTTCTACCAATCGCTTCATCTTTTGGACATTCATAAAGACGTTCGGCTGCTTTATTCCAATATAAAATTTTGTTATCTAAATCGCGTACAAAAATGGCATCGGTAGCAACATCGAGTAATTCAGCTTGTTCGCGAATTTTTTGTTCGGCTTGTTTTCTCTCCAAAGCGTAACGAATTGAACGTTCTAATAAAGGCGCATTTAATTGGCTTTTTTCTAAATAATCCGCAGCACCTGCTTTCATTGCTTCAATATCTATGTCTCTATCTCCCCTACCGGTAAGCAAAATAATTGGGGAAGAACACCCGCATTCAATTGAAAATTGCAATAATTCTAATCCGTTTTCTGCCCCTAAACGGTAATCGAATAAATAAATATTGTGTCGTAACGATGCTATTGCTTTTTTGGCAATTTGATAATTATCTAACCACTCTAGCTCGCAACTACCTAACTGAAATTCATTCAACCAATCGCGAATTAAGATGTAATCATCTTCATCATCGTCAACCAGCAGAACTTTGATGGGATTATCATTCATAATTTACCTCCCACCGTCAATACGGTAGTTTTACAACATCAAACCAGTATTTCCCTATAGTTGTCATAACTTCTACTAGAGAAGCAAAAGTTACTGGTTTAATGATAAAAGAATTTGCTCCCAAAGAATAGGAAAGCCGAATATCTTCTTCTGCTTTGGAAGTCGTTAGTACGACGATGGGAATGTGTTTAAAAGTGGGATTACTTTTAATTTCTCTGAGTGCTTCACGCCCATCTTTTTTAGGCATATTCAAATCTAATAAAATCAAGCCGGGAGGTGGAGAATTTTCAGGGTTGATGTATTTTCCGCGCCGATATAAATAATCCATCAATTCTTCGCCATCTTTGACAAGGTGAAGCTCGTGTTGTAAATGACTTTCTGTTAATGCTTCACTAGCTAACATGCAGTCGTCTTCATCATCATCAGCCATCAATATAGAGATTTTGATATTTTTTTGCCAGCCCTCCACTAGTTATTTTCTCCTTTACGCTGGTTAAGCAATAAACCTTCTTATTAAATCGCAACAAAACTGACTATTTTCCTACGGGACTACTATCTCCGCTATATCGGGTATGATAAACCAAATAAATCGTTCTTAAGATAAGAAATGTTGCGATTTAATAAGAAGGTTTATTGCTTAACCAGCGTAAAGGAGAAAATAACTAGTGGAGGGCTGGCAAA
>JBCBPQ010000183.1:0-14669 GCA_039820645.1 Cyanobacteria bacterium J06633_8
GAAGGAAGAAGGAAGAAGGAAGAAGGAAGAAGGCTGGAATTGGGATGGGGATTTAAACCCCAACCCAATTCGTTCACCGTATGACGGTGGGGAATTAAACCCATATTTAGATGTTAAAAATATGGTCTGCAAAAGGTTGGGTAAAATCAATAGAAGTTACTAAAAGTAAAGATAATATTTCTGCCCATCCACATTTACACATCTTAGCAATGGTACAACCTTCTTATTTCAGTTATGGCTATATTTCTCATACAAAGTGGATAGAATTATGGCAGAAATGCTTGAGAATAGATTATCAGCCAGTAGTTCATGTAAGTGCGATCGCCAAAAATCACGATCCAAAAATATTGATTCCAGAAATTCTCAAGTATCAGGTGAAAGAATCGGATTTGGTAGCTGATAGAGAATGGTTTCTGGAGTTAACACGTCAACTACATAAAACTAGAGCAATTGCTGTTGGGGGTATACTCAGACATTATATGCAGGAATTAAAGGAGAATCAAAACCTCAGAAGTGACAATGAAGAGAAAGATGAGGTTGAAAGCGGAAGTGTATCTGTCCGATGGGAGCGTAAGTCAAATAAATATAAGTTAGAGGGTTAACTAAGATTCATCAAGATACTCATCATCGGGAAGATACGGTGGTTTCAAGCCTCTAAAGAATGTAGAAGCTTTTCTAAGAAGATATTTAGTATAAGCATCATGATGAGCATGAGGATACTTATGTGCTAAACGAATGTACTCAAAAACTGGAGCGAAGAACAAAATTAGTTTTCCTGATACATAATTAGTTTCTTCATAAACATAAATAGTTTTGTACAAATTCGATAATTCATGTTTATTAATAGAAGAATGTGGCACAAATAAACGTCCCATAGGAACACCAGACATCTTATCGGTATTTACTAAAAATTCAGGTTTTTTCATTTTTATGTTTCCTTATTTAAGAATAAAAAACAATCAATTTTCATCTAGTCGAAGACAAGTCACTTAGGGTTAAAACTAGCTTTTTTCAACAATTTTTTTTTCTCACAAACATCTGTCCCGTCAGGGACTTAATTACTAAGTGAAACTTTTTGAAAAAAATAAATCCCAGATAACCAAAGAATGGATAACTGAGATTTATAAATTACTTCACTTGAAATTGAAAAATAACTTCGATGAAAATTATTTATTCTGTTATGGGGTGCTGTGACGGTATTATAAAGCTGTAGGTTGGGTTAGACACGAAAACCAAATTGAACTTGAAACGAGAATTCATTTATCGTGTCGTAACCCAACATCATGATTGTGGATAAACAATATTATTCTTAATGTATAACACCGATAATGAAGATGTTGGGTTACGGTGCAATATGAATTCTGAGTTAAATACTATTCTCTTCCTGCACCTAACCCAACCTACAATATATATATGAAATTCTATTACAAAATAATCCTCTACTACAGTCAAGAAGACGAAGCATTTGTTACATATCATAAATTATCATGACCGTTATAGCACCCTAAACGAAAATAATCTTAGCCCGTGTTAGTTGTAGCAACTGCTGTCCAAATTTCTAACCTGTGGGTGTTTTTATTAATTTCAAGAAGTAAATTGTGAAAAATTCTATCAATGGCGATCGCCATACATGATATCGTTTATTGATATCATATATAATTAAGTTAGGAGTATTCCTAATGGATCTGAATAATAAGCAACAAAAAACCTTAGAGTTGATTTTTACAGATCCAATACCTGCAAATATCCTTTGGAATAATATTGAAAGTTTATTTGTAGCGCTGGATGCTGATGTCAGTCAAGGAAAAGGTTCGCGGGTGCGGGTAAAATTGAATGAAATAAAAGCTGTTTTCCATGAGCCACATCCTGAAAAAGAAACTGATAAATGAGCGGTTAAATCTGTTAGAGAATTTTTAGTCAAAGCAGGAATAGAAATATGATGACTTACAAAGGTTACTCAGCAATTATCGAAGTAGATACGGAAGCAGAAATACTTTTTGGTAGAGTTATCGATATTAATGACGTAATAACATTCAAAGCAAAAACGATTGAAGAAGCACGTCAAGAATTTCATAATTCAGTTAATGATTATCTTGCTTATTGTGAAGATTTAGGTGAAGAACCCGATAAACCTTTTTCTGGTAAACTTCCTTTTCGTACAACTCCAGAAAATCACCGTAAAATTTTTATTGCTGCGAAAAAATCCGGTAAAAGTATTAATGCTTGGATGGATGAAGTATTAACAAATGCTGCTGAAAAGTTTATCAATGCTTAATTATAAATATACTAAATTACTATCATGCAAGCCTTAACAGTAGATTTAAACTCAATTATTGATTTAACAGACGAGCAATTCTTCTTGCTATGTCAAACAAATCAAAACTTAAGATTTGAACGCAACGCTACCGGGGAAATCGTAATTATGCCACCAGTTGGAGGAGAAAGCAGCAATCGCAATGCAGGATTAACTGCTCAATTGTGGATTTGGAATCAAAATAACAACCTTGGAATTGTCTTTGATTCCTCCGGTGGATTTAAACTTCCGTCGGGTGCCGATCGCTCTCCTGATGCTTCTTGGGTAAAATTAGACAGGTGGAATGAATTAACCCCCGAACAAAAAACGAAATTTATACCGCTTGCTCCAGATTTTGTTATAGAATTACTTTCCCCAAGCGATAGTTTGAAAACAACTCAGAAGAAGATGGAAGAATATAAAAGTAATGGTGTGCGTTTGGGTTGGTTAATTAATCGTAAAAATAGACAGGTTGAGATTTATCGTATTGGCAAGGAAGTAGAAATTTTAGATAATCCTGATAGTTTGTCTGGTGAAGATGTTTTACCTGGTTTCCTGTTGGATTTAGAGATGATTTGGTAATTCAATTTGATTAATTACTTATCATTATGCTTTATAAATAATCCCACTGTAGAGCAACGGCAATATTGAGGGAGGAAAATCCACACCTCAATTTGCCTCCCCTAGATATATTTTCTAAACAAATTTCGTCAACTGCATCCGATAGCGCTCTTTCTTGGTAACTGCTATTTCCCCAACTTCTAAACGCCCTTTACCTCGAATTGCTATCAAATCTCCTGTCTTTAATTGATGGGAAGCTTGTTTAATTTCTTTCCAATTAACTCGCACGTCACCAGCATTAATAAAGTCAACCATTTTACTACGAGACATGCCGAAACCAGCAGAAGCTATCGCGTCTAACCTTAAAGAAGCTTCTACCGTTGTTAATTCTTTCTTTTTGGGTTCCCTTATCTTTAATTCGCTAAAATCTATCCTTTGAGTCTTGACAGGAACCGAACGTACTTGAACTAAACTTGTTTCCAGAAAATCAGCCAATTCCGGAACAACAATTACCTGGGCTCCACGCTCGCCAAGTACAACAATATCGCCGGTTTTTTCTCGCACAATACCAGTTCCTAACATCGCACCCAAAAAATCGCGATGTGTGGCAGTATCAAACAAAAAATTACCAGCTATATTCAAAGCAACAAGCTCAACTTGCGACTCATCCAAAGGAAGTTCGCTGCGAGCAATGGCAATTCTTTTTCTTTCAGCTTGCGGATATCCACCCCACGCTAATAACTCTACCTCAGTCAACCGAGCGAAACCTTGCTCAATTTCTGCCAACTCCGGAGGTGAAAGAAAATCGGTAAAAATAACTTCCCAAGTTCTGATTGCTTGTTCGGCACAATCAATTACACGAGCTACAGTATCTCTATTTTCAACGTTCTTTAAAAGTTCTTCTCTTGGCAACATTTGGTAAATTTAATAGTTATGAGGCACGGAGGTGCGTACCACCGGAGTTAATAAACAAATTCCGTGGAATCAGCGTAATCCATTTAATCAGTGTTCGGAGTTATGAGCCACGGATTTAAGTTTAATTGTATATTTTTTTATTCATAATTTTCCTACTATATTTCCCTTTTATTCTGCTGCGTAACCTTGCAAATTCTCGGGTTCAAGCTGACGTAAAGTTCTTGTAGTTTCGCGATTGAGGCTTTCGGCTCCTTCAACCACAATTATGTATTTACCGGCATCTAAGCGGTTGCGATAGGGTAAAGCGTCACCGCTACCAAAAACTAAACCGACTCCTCCACCAACGAAGATAGCCCCTAAAGCCCCACTTCCAGCACCTAGTAATCCTCCGATTATAGGATTACCGATATCTCCAGCCCAGGCAAAGGTATTTAATCCAGTAATTAAATTAAAAGCCAGCCCAGCAAAAAAACCAAATGGAACTAGCCAAAAAGACATAAACTTAGCTTGCTTTTTAGCTTGTTCTTTAGGGTCAATTAAACCAAATTCATCAGCAGATTTATAGCCCCTGCCGAGTATGGTACTCTTAATTCCTTTTTTTTCTAAAGCTGTGAAAGCTTCTTCTGCTATTATCCTGTCTGGAAATACTGCTACGAGATAGTTCATTGATATTAAAGCTTTTATCTGATAATAACGACGGCTCTAACTAACAGCCTACCAGTACCCGATAAAATCAATTCGATTTCTTAATTACAGTTAAAGGGAAATTAGTAATGGGTAATGGGTATTGGGCATTGGGCATTGGGCATGGGTAATTGTCATGGTACTGTTGACTGTTAACTGCTCACTGTTGACTGTTAACTGTTAACTGCTAAATCTAAAGGCTGGCAAAATTTCGGTATGCCCTGCTTAAAAACGTAAAGTAAAACTGGAGTTATCAATACGGTGGGGAATGTCGGCGTTTTTTGGATTTGTTCCATAAGTTTATCTACAGAGCCAGATTGCAAATCCGAACGATATTCTTGCTGACAAATTAGCGATCGCCATTTTTTCGCCAAACTATCTAACCATTCAGAATTAGCCATTTCTGGCTGCTGTCCAACTTTAATAGCCAAATTCATGGCAGCGTCTTCTAAATCTCCGTCACAATCCTCAATCAAATCGAGTGCTTGCAAGGCTGGGGGATAATTAGCAAATGTAGAGCGAAATCGAGCAATTTCTTGTGATGTAACTGTAGTCATAAGAATACTATGTTCTTAAATAATCCTACAGTATTTTAACTACAAAAAGTTAGCTAGAATACAAATTCGATAAAGACTGGAAAACTATAGCGCTAGGTGAAGGTTCAAGGTTTAATAGTCATAGTTTTGAGCCTTGATTAATTCCCTAACCGGCATTACGTAGTGCTATATAGCATTCCTAAATCATTCGTGATATTTGATAAACCCGGTTTTTTGAAAAAACCGGGTTTTTGGCCACATCTCGTGGCAGCTATCTTTTTCATCAATGATATAAGATTGCTATATATGTACTTGATTGATTATCGTGAATTGCCCCGAACAACAACACATACTAATTTTTATGTAAAATTTTATGGGAGTATCTTGTTCTGAATATATCAGTATTTTTCCCAAGAGAAAATCCAAAAATTTGCCCCAAATAACTAAAGAAGACCCCAATAACTTAAAATAAATAAAATTAGTCAAAAGTTTATAGTTATAAATTAAAAGTCAATAATTATAAGCAATAACTAATAACTAATAACTGATAACTAATGACTAATAAAAAATATTAACGCAATCCCCGAGAAGTAACGGCACGCTGTAAGCTAGCTAAAGCACGGTTGTAATCCAAGATTGCATTGACTCGATTACCTTCGGCTTGAGTAAGGGCATTTTCGGCATCAAGTACTTCTAACTGAGTTCCCACACCAGCTTGGAAACGCAAACGAGCTAACCTTAAGGATTCCCTAGCTTGATTTAAAGCAGCTTCGGAGGTTTGCACGTTTTCCCTGTTAGATTCCAAACTTGAATAAGCTTGCTCTACTTGAAAGCGGATTTGATTGCGAGTACTAGAAAACTGCGTTTCGGCTATTTCAGAATCGATTTTGAACTGTGCCGCTCGCGCTCTTGATGCACCACCATCGAACAAGCTCATGCTAGCTGTTAATGCAATGCTGTAACCATTACTGGTTGCTGCGGTATCGTCGAATATATCAAGCAGTTCGTAGTTAGCAACAAAACTAATTTGCGGACTTAACTGGGTGAGTGCTTCTCGTCGCTGTTGTTCGCTAATATTTCGCTGTGCTAACTGCTGCTGCAATTCGGGACGGTTTTGATAAGCCAAAACTATACTGTTTTCCAGCGATCGCCTCCACAAACCAGCTAATTTGACCGGATCGGCTGCTGAAAGAGTGGCTGATTGCCCCAAATTCAACCTTGTCGCCAGAGTACGACGAGCAATTCGCTGTTGGGAACGAGCATTGGTTAACTGTTGCTGAGAGTTTGCTAAGTTAACCTGAGTACGCAAAGAATCGAAGCGCGTACCAACACCAGCTTTCTCTAATGCTCGCGCATCTCGTAAACTTGCTTCGGCGTTGACTACAGATTCTTTGGAAATGCGAACTTGCTCATCTGCTTGCTGCAAGTTGTAATACTCGGTAGCTACGTTAAGGCGAATTTCTTCAGATAAACGCTCAACATCCAATTCTTGCAAACGCAGCTGTTCTTCAGCTTGTCGGATGCGAGCAGTTCCCCTTCCTCCTGTATATATATCGTAATTGAGTTGCAGTGAACCCGTAAAAGCAGTAGTAGATTCAAGTTCAGTACGTGCAACGTCGGGTGTCAATCGATTTTGAAGCTGCTCTCCAGCAGAGCGCTGACGAACAAGCCGACCGTTTAAACCCAATGTAGGCCATAAAGTAGCTTGTGCTTCTTTAACTCCCGCTTGTGCCCGTTCTAGCTGCAATAAACTTACCTGTAGCTCTTGATTATTGCGTTTTGCCAATTCAAAAGCTTGTTCTAAAGTAATCGGTTGATTTTGTTGAACTTTTACTTCAGAAGGCTTGGTAGGATATTGCAGGGGATTGGGACTGGGTTCGAGAGCATTAGCAATTAAAGTAGGCTCGGACTGTAGAGATGGTGTTGTGGGCTGTGCGGGAGCGCTTGACTGGGCTAACTCTAACTTTTTATTAGGACTAGAATTAATTTTTTTACAAACTGAAGCTGCTGAAGCTGACAAAAGATTTTGCAGTTTTGCATCTTCCCCTGTAGGACAACTTCCGACTTTTAACAACTCCGCCGCTCCCGCACCAGTTGCAATGCGCTGTAATTTTTGAAATATTTTATCGTCCGGTTTTTTGATTGCTGCGGCAGCAAATGTCTTTATTCCGGAGGACTCAAACTTCGCATCAGAAAATTTTCTTGAAGTTGGTTTTTTTAATGCTTGGGTCGAACTTCTATGGGAAGCTGTTTTCAAGCTATCGTTGTCTCGATTTTGATTAATTTTCTTTAAAGCATTGATTCTAACTCCTGTTTTATCAGTTACATTTACTTCTGAAATCTTGCTATTGTCCGGCTTTGAACTGCCTAGTTTGACTCCAGGGGGAGTAACTGGTGCCGGATATTTTCTAACGTCCGTATCTTTAGAAAGACTAAAAGTACTACTTTCTACTTCATCGCTACTTATACTGGTAGCAAAGATACTAGGATAACGACCCACTTGCGAGTTATCAACAGTCACGCTTTCAGCCCAAGTAGGCTGAGTTGTCAGGACTGCTAATGTCACACCGGGTAAGAAACTATTTAATATTTGCTGTGCTTTCACCGCATTTCCTCACACTACAATCAAGCGGCAGAAACTGATTTCTAACCACAGACTATATCACGCTTAGAACCCTGACTTATGTTAACTCAAATGCTAAGAATCAGATGTTTGCTCATCCTCAAAACTCCGAACAATACGAGATAGTTCTGCCTTTTCATCGATACTAACTCGGCTGGGCACTCCACTGATAATTCTTTCGTAATCTTGGAATGAATTTTTGATTTGGGGACCTTCACGAGTTATATTGTATTCTCTTATACCCTTGTCGTGCCAAGAGCCGCGCATTTTAAATACGTTGATTGCTCGGGACATTTCTCCACGAATTTCTACATATTGCAATAGGAGAATCGTGTCGGTAATAGTAGAAATATGAGAATCTGTAATTGAATTTGAACCTAAAAAGTGAGTGGTAGTATTGGTAAAAAAGCCAGTGATTTCTTCTTGTTTGGCGTAACCCGTGACACCGATAACAAATTGTCGGAATGCATTATTAGAAACCCCCCGATCCAAAGCACTAAGAGAATCTATCGCAATACGGGAAGGTTTAAACTCAGAAATTTCTGACTTAATAATTTGTAGGTGATCTTCTAAGCCAGTTGATTCGGGATAAGCACAAATTATTTTTAGCAATCCTTGGCGCTCTAGTTCCTCGAAGTCAATTCCCCAGGAGGTTGCATTTCTCGAAAGTTGGGCGCGGGATTCTTCATAAGCAAATAATATGGAGCGTTCGCCTATATTACAGCCTTCCTGCAAAAACTTGCTGACCAAAAGGGTTTTACCCGTACCGGTGGCACCAGTAGCCAAAATAATTGAATCTTTAAAAAATCCACCGCCGCACATCTTATCTAAAGATTCAACTCCTGAGGATATGCGAGCGTTTGAAGAACGTTGAGTTAAACGCATGGCACCTAATGGGAAAATATTTATTCCTTGATTGGTAATTGTAAAAGGATATTCCCCTTTCATATGAGTCGTACCGCGCAATTTTAGAATTTCAATCGTCCGTCTGCGACGTTCTCCTTCTAAAACATTACGAAAAATGATTACGTTATCCGATACAAATTCTTCTACGCCGAATGTTGCTACCGGACCGTATTCTTCTCTTCGCTCGGTTGTCATTACCGTGGTTACACTCAAACTCTTTAAACGTGCAACCAAACGAAAAATTTCCCGCCTTACTAATCCTGCTGCTTCATACTGCTGAAATATTGCAGTTACCGAATCAATGGAAATACGTTTTGCTTTGTATTTTTGAATCGCGTATTGTAAGCGCTCTATCAATCCGGATAAGTCAAAATTACCGATTACTTCTTGACCTTCGGGATCTGGAGAAGCATCAAGGATAAATAATTGACCATCATCAATTAACTGTTGTAAATCCCAACCAAATATATGAGCATTTCTGATAATATCAGTAGGAGATTCTTCAAAAGTGACAAAAATTCCTGGTTCTTCTAGGTGAGTAATACCGTTATAGAGAAACTGTAGAGAAAACAGTGTTTTCCCCGTACCAGAGGTACCGCTGACCAAAGTTGTTCTACCTTTAGGCAATCCACTATGAGTAATATCATCGAAACCCTCTATCAAGGTGCGAATTTTTTCCACACCTCGATTTACTAAAGCCTTGTTACTGTGTAGCGGTTTTTCTTTCTCGCTCATTGCTTATTAATTACAAATAGTAAATTGGCTCCGCTTTTTTAATAACTAGAGTCCGTTTATTAACATCTATATAGTTTACTATTCCCAGTTGTTTTCTTGTTCGTTTAATTGTGTATCCAATAAATTTAAACCAATTAAGACTCTTTCTTTATCCGATAGATCCCCAATTATTTTACGAACCGGTGGAGGTAAAATTTTTGACAAAGTTGGAGTAGCCAAAATTTTGTCTTCCTCCGCTTGCTGTGGATTCTTCTGAACATCAATCACTTTTAAAGCATAAACTCCTTTAAACTCCTGCTCTAATATTGTTTTAAGTGTTTTTAGCGCCTGTACAGAGTTTGGCGTATTACCCGATACATATAATTTCAGAATGTAGGTCTGACCATCTTGATGGTTCATACGAAAGTTTATGGTGACAAATAATTAATTCAGGAAAGCGAACGTGAATTTTTAACAGGTTTTAACAGATTTTAAATAATAAATATTTATTTATCATTTATTTATCTTCTGACAAATAACAAAAAACATCAACCCTTAGAAGTCCCAGAGCGTCTATAAATTTCACATAAATGAGCCAACATATCAATCAATGTCAAGCGATAATCAAGAAGTAACGAATTATAATCGCTTCTGCCCTCTATTTTTAGCTGCTTGGAAAATTCATCAACTAATTCCATGTGAATCTCAATAACTTGAGGCACGGGGATATTAGCACAAAATATTTTATGAATTAATTTATCGATTTTTTCTTTTAAATTGATATCGTTGGTAAAATATTTAATCAGAATTTGGCGGTACTCGGATTTAACCTGTTGTAAAATCTCTTTTTTCTGATTTGGATCCATTTGCTCAAAAACGAGCATAATTTCAGATTGTGACATCTAACTACATATCCATTTTTTCCTTGCGGTGAATTATTTATAGCAAAAACAATACTACTAAATATATTCTGATATAACCAAATAAAAAAGTAATTTTAGACTGAGTAAGTTATTTAAAATAAAGCAAGCTAATTTATTGAATAACATGATGTAAATGGTGTTTGCACAAAAAAAATGCCATTCAAATCTGCTATCTATCGTCGGTATATTTTTTTATTCATAGAATTTAATTTAAAGATTAGTAGTACTATTATTTGGAATTTTATAAAAAAATTACCTAAATTCAGAACAAATAAATTTATAATTTTCATTGCTTTAATCCAATTTGATTAACTTCTGAAATATCGACAATATCCTCATTCAGTAATTGTTTAACTATCGGAAAACTAAATTAGTATAGATTTTCATAAATGCTCAGCTTTTCTATTGCATTTTTCCGATGAAAGTCTTATGCTAAAAACTAAATAAAAATTACTATCCATTGGTATATTTTAAAATAAATTATCAAATAATAAGTTTGATTAAGTAAAATTAAAAAATGTCGTAATTTAAATCATTATAATTCCTAAAGATTTTTCGGGGAATTTTAGAGTAATAATTGTTTTAACGGCTGCTGTCGATGTAAGGGTTATCAACTCCACTCCAAGACACTTTTAAAAGTCTCTTGAATGGATCGTTATAACAGCAAAGGGAGAAACCAACCCACGGACAATTCTTGTAAGACAAGTTAGCTCTGGCGAGGTCAAGTTTCATCTTGAGTCAAGCATGGAGTTTCCGCTCAAAATCGTCCTGTAATGTCATGGTATTTTTCAAGTCAGGTTTATTGAAACTTGTAAAAATACAAGACAAGCAGTGAGTTAGTGATGCCGGATGCATCAATCGGAAAAATAACTCCTCTCATGCATATGTCAATTAAACATTACCCGCTTTACGACTTTATTACTCAAGCTCGCAGAGTAAGCGAAAATACTCCTCTGAGTCATGTGCTGTCAATGTTCGAGCAAGAGCAGCAATCCCAGCAGTTGGTAGTAGTAAGCGAGCAACAAATTCCCCGTTATTTGCTCGATGCAAATCATCTGCTAGCACTTTTGATGTACACAAAACCCGACGAGTCTGGAATCACACAAAAATTTGATTGGAATCAACCAATCTCTTGTTTGGATAAACAGTTCGTCAAACCGATCCAAATCTTAAGCTGTTCTTTAAGTTTAGAGCAATTTGGTTCTAAAATGCGCTCAGAAGAACTGCCAGCAAACTTTCTTTATTGGGTGCTGGTGGATGAATATGGTAAGTTTTTAGGAATATTAGATAGTTCTAAGTTATTGAGATGTTTAGCACACTTAGATAGAAAAAGCGAAAACTTATCTGTAAACTTAAGCTATCAGCAGGCGGAAATTTATCAACAAGCGGGTAATGCTATCTCGGTTATTCCCAGAACTTTGGTAGCCAATATCAATTTGGATAGTGGTGAAGTTATTAGTTACGCGAATGCTAAAAATAAAATAAACCAGCGCAAAAGTCGGGATAAGAGTCAGTTGGAGTATAAGTATGCAACACAATTACTTCAGGCACTTCCTTGGGCATTGATGTTAGAAACAGATACCCAAGAAGTAGTGTCGCGAAACCAACTATGGTACGAACAACTTGGGGAATTAAAAGATCCACAAGGACTAAAAGAGCTTTGGGAAAAGACAATTGAAGGCAATGCAGTTTCACAAACGGACTTTGCTAATCCTGAGTTAAGTAAGCAGGATGTGGGTTCGACATTAAACCGTTGTTTTATTGATAGCGAACCTGGCAGCTGCATTTGTGTTGTGGAAATGCGAGATGGAGAAGAAAGGGTTTGGCGATTTACTAAAATACCGGTCAATATTGATGAGTTTCGCGATTTAAGCAATCAAGAAAACTGGAGTCAAGAATTCAAAGTATTACAAACAACAGATAGCTCATCAGAAACCGGAAAATTGTGGCTTGTTTTGGCTACAGATATTACCGAACAACAGCAATTAACTCAAGAGTTGGCGGCGAAAAATGCCGATTTAATTCAACTTAATCGTTTAAAAGATGAATTTTTGGCTTGTATAAGTCATGAGTTGAAGACTCCGTTGACAGCAGTATTGGGATTATCCCGTTTGCTATCGGATCAGCAATTAGGAAAACTCAACGATAGGCAAGCAAGGTATGCCCAATTAATTCATCAAAGTGGTCGTCATTTGATGAGTGTCGTTAACGATATTTTGGATTTAACTCGCATGGAAACAGGACAAATGAGCCTGACTCCAACAAAAGTTAACATCAAAAAAGTTTGCGATCGCGCTTTAAAAGAAGCCAAAGAGATTTACGCTCACACGACAAAAGCAACAGCATCAGAGCTAGACGAAGACTATCAATTTATTATTGATATTGAGCCAGGATTAGAAGAAATTATTGCCGACGAATTACGTTTGCGGCAAATGTTGATTCATTTGCTTTCCAACGCCTATAAATTTACCGAAGCAGGTGGAGAAATTGGCTTAAAGGTAAATAGTTGGGAAGGTTGGATAACCTTTACTGTTTGGGATACGGGTATTGGTATTGCCGATAGCCAACAACATTTGGTATTTCAAAAGTTTCAGCAGTTGGAAAATCCGATGACTCGTCAACATGAAGGAACGGGTTTAGGATTGGTATTAACTAGAGCTTTGGCTAGACTTCATGGTGGTGATGTCAGCTTTTTATCCCGTGAAGGTTACGGAAGCCAATTTACGTTGCTTCTACCTCCATCTCCTCCTCACAAAATAGCCGGGGAAATCGGCTCAAGCGATACCGAAAAGGGTTCGGAGATTACTCAGAGAGTGATAGAAGATACACCATTAAGAGATTCTCCTTCTTTTAAAGAATTATCTATAGAAAATATTCCTGCTTACAAAAACAATTTAAAATACTCCAAAAATCAAGATTCTACTGCCAAGCTAAAAGCTTTTCCCAACAGTTTAGTCATGGTTGTAGAAACGGTAGCCAGGTATATAGAAGATTTCACCAAGCATTTAAGCACTTTAGGATACCGAGTAGTAGTAGCTCGTTCTGGGTGCGAAGCATTAGAAAAAGCCCGAAGACTCCAACCCAAAGCTATTTTTATCAATCCTCTATTGCCTTTACTTTCCGGGTGGGATGTATTGACATTGATAAAATCGGATGCTTCAACTCGCGATATTCCGGTAATTGTGACGGCTAGCGCGGCAGAAAAAGACCAAGCATTTAGCAACCGTGCAGATCGTTTCCTTACTTTGCCAGTAAAGTATGAAGCTTTAGCAGAGTTATTAGAAAGCTTATATAAGAAAACTGCTGAAGAAAAGCCAGAAGAGACCAAAAATTGTGGTACATTAGAACCAAAAACTCCATTAAGAATATTGAGATTAGTTGAACCCGAAGTAGAACCCTTAAGTTATGATTCATCTTTGGGAAAACATAGAGTCATAGAAGCAGATGATTTAGCACAAGCTCAACTTTTAGCTCGGGTTTGGAAGTTTGATGTGGCTTTATTAGATGTAGAAATGCCCCTTGCCCAAACTTACTTAAATAAAATCAGTGAAAGTAAGATTTTGGCGGCTTTGCCATTAGTAACTCGCAATGTAGAAACGACTCAAGCAGCATCGCAAATTGCCCAGCTATCTGTATTTCCTTGTCTTACAAAATTAGGTAAAGACAACAAAATAGATAAAGACAAAGCACCTACTTTATTATCAGTATTACAAATAGCTGCTGGTGTGTGTTGTCCTCCGAGCATATCGGTTTTAGATTTAACTATAATACCGGATTTACCGGGAGCAATAATTGACTCTGAAACAAAGGAAACGCAGAAAAATAACCGTAAAGCTGTTCACTTACCCTGTAGCACAAAACTTTCTTGTTCTGTAACAGAAGAGGATGTCGAAACAAATTCTCGCCCAACTGAATGGTTTCAAGCTTTAGTTCAATATCTACAGACGGCAGGCTTAAAGTCTTCTATGTGCAATTCTTGGGAAGAACTATTACAGCAAATACGTCATGGCAGTGTAGATTTACTATTAATTTGCTTGGGAGAATCTACCATCGAAATAACTGCTGAATTTGTAGTAGAGGCATTAGAGCAGATGGGTTTAGATTTGCCCCCACTACTATTTCTCGATCAGCGATTGAATTCCAATCCCATAGAATTGGAAAAATTTGATACTTCAAAAAATATAGCTGCCCAGGTATTGCCTCGTTCAATTTCAATGGAAGATTTATTAAGTAGAATAAATCAAGCATTAACAGTGAACAGTGAACAGTGAACAGTGAACAGTGAACAGTGAACAGTGAACAGTGAACAGTGAACAGTTATCAGTTATCAGTTATCTTACTCTTGCAGCATTGTTAGAGGATGTTTGGGAAGTTATAAATACAACCACAAATTTTTAGATCCCCCTAAATCCACGCCACTTGCTACAAGTCGGGGAACCCCTTCGGGTTCAACACTTTGCTTATGCCGGGGAACCCGTCCACCGCAAGTGTTTCACCGCCCAACGCAGTGGCTC
>JBCBPQ010000184.1:0-14658 GCA_039820645.1 Cyanobacteria bacterium J06633_8
AATTAATTCTCAAGAAAATTATTTACTAGCTTTAGAACCTTTTCTCAACGAACAAAAACCGGTTGAATCACCAATTAGTTCCACAGGAAATTATTTACTAGCTTTAGAACCTTTTCTCAACGAACAAAAACCGGTTGAATCACCAATTAGTTCCACAGGAAATTATCTACTTGCTTTAGAACCTTTCCTCAACGAACAAAAACCGGTTGAATCACCAATTAGTTCCACAGGAAATTATCTACTTGCTTTAGAACCTTTCCTCAACGAACAAAAGCCGACAGAATTTCCAATTAATTCCACAGGAAATTATTTACTAGCCTTAGAACCTTTTCTTCAGGAACAAAAGCCAACAGAATTTCCAATTAATTCCACAGGAAATTATTTACTAGCCTTAGAACCTTTTCTTGAAGCCCAAAAGCTCGCAGAATCAGCAATTAACAATACATCAGAAGAAAAAACAGATGTAACAGAATGGTTTTCTAGAGTAAATTCCACATTACTTTCAATCAATGTATTTGATTCATTGCCCAATAATCAATTACCTGAAAATACACCAAATTTAATCGCTAAGAATTGGAATACAAATAACCTCACTGATAATACCTACAAATTTTCATCATTAGTAGCCATACAGCCTTCATCTGTAATAGATAATTCGACTGATAATTCATCGGAAACATTATTATCAGCAAACTTTAACTCCTTTAATTCTGACAAAAATGGCATCCAGAGTTTAAATAGCACAAATATTCTAGCACCCTACTCTAAATCTTCTTTTGCTCTAGCAAATCCTGAAACTCTAAATCCGAATTTTACCCCAGTTTCAAATGAATATATTTCCCAATTTGCTCAAAATAATAACAATTCAAAAGTAGTAATTCTCTCACCTACACCTGATGCTATTGTTGATGTAGCTGCGACACCAATTGTTGTTCAGTTTCTTGTAGGCAATCAAGTAGAATTACGCATTAATGGTGAACTATCCGACCGCTCTTTAATTGGACGTACTGAAACAGATCCAGAAACCGATTTAGTTACCCAGACATGGTATGGTGTTTCTCTACAAAATGGGGAAAACATCATTTCTGCTCAAATGATTGGTTCTAAAGAGCCTCCCGTTACCGTGAAAATAATGGTAAGGGGTGGAGCGCAAGAAATAAAATTAAATACAGTAGAATCACGTATTCCAGCAGATGGAATTTCTACAGCAACAATCAGGGGTACATTACTCGATGAGAACGGTAATATTTCCAATCGTGATGCAATTGTCACTTTAGCATCCACAGCAGGAAAGTTTATCGAACCCGATTATAAACCCGGACAACCCGGATTCCAAATACAAGCAAAAGGTGGACAATTTACCGCCACTCTCAAATCCGACTTAGAAGCCAAAACAGTACGAATTCGAGGAAAAGTTGGGAAATTAGAAGCCTTTACTCAACTGCAATTCAAAACTGCTTTGCGTCCAAGTTTGATGACAGGTGTGATTGATTTTCGCTTGGGTGCTAGAGGTACGGACTTTTACAGCCGATTTAAAGAGTTTCTCCCCGAAGATGAAGATTACGATACCGAAGTAAAATTCCGTTCCGCTATCTTTGCAACTGGAGCAGTTGGGGAATGGTTGGTAACTGGTGCTTACGATAGCAGTCGTCCTCTAAATGAAGATTGTGATTGCGACAATCGCTTATTTGCAACTTATCAATTTAGCGAGAATAATTATCCTACTTATGGTGATAGTTCTACTGTCAATTCAACAACTCCATCTATTGATAGCGTATATTTACGGTTGGAGCGTTCTTCTGATATTCCAGGAGCTAGTCCCGATTATGCAATGTGGGGTGATTACAATACTCAAGAATTTGCCCGCTCTTCGCAACAGTTTACTTCTGTAACTCGTCAGCTACACGGTTTCAAAGGTAATTATAATTTCGGAAAACTTCAAGCTACGGCTTTATATGGCAATAATATAGACGGTTTCCAAAGAGATACAATTGCACCAGATGGAACCAGTGGTTTGTACTTCCTTTCTCGTCGATTAACTATAGCTGGTAGTGAAAGCGTTTTCATTGAATTAGAAGAACTCAATCGTCCCGGTACTGTTGTACAACGAGAGCGGTTAAATCGTGGTCCTGATTACGAAATTGATTACGATAGAGGCACAATTTCATTCCGCGAACCAGTTCTACGTACTGCTGTCGGAGAATTTGGTGAAGTTTTGGTAAGAAGAATTGTTGTTACCTATCAATATGAAGGTGAATCGGAAGGTAGCACTGATATCTATGCTGGACGTTTACAGTACAACTTCTCTCGCGGTACTAATAAAGATAGTTGGTTAGCTGCATCTTATGTTAAGGAAGATCAAGGCGATCGCGATTTTGAATTATACGGTGCAGATGCTCAATTTTCTTTTGGTAAGGTAGGTAAAGTTATCGCTGAATATGCCCGTTCCCGTAATGAATCTAATGAGATGGGAATGGTGGAAGGTGATGCTGTCAGGCTGGAAGGTGAAACTGAGTTTATCAAAGGTTTACGCACTCGTGGTTACTACCGTTTTGCCGATACTGGGTTTGCGAATAATGCTACTATCAGTTTTGTTCCCGGACAAACTCGTTATGGTGTTCAGGCTAATGGAAGAGTCACTAAATCAACTAATATACGCTTCCAATACGACCATGAAAACAACTTTGGTATTGCACCCCAACCTCTAGATACCTTTGAAGAGTTATTTGCACCCCGAACTACTGCTACTCCTGGTAATCCCGTTGATAATTCCTTAACTACAATTTCTGCTGGTGTTGTTCAGAAGTTTGGTAAAGCAAGCTTATCTCTAGATTTAATTAAACGGGAAAGGGAAGACAGAATCAATCCTGAAACTCTAAATACCGATTCGAGTCAATTACGCTCTCGTCTTGATGTTCCTTTAGGAAAGAAACTTTCCTTTGTAGCACAAAACGAAACTACATTATCTGATGACAATGATGCTGTTTATCCAGATAGAACTGTATTTGGAATTAACTGGAAAGCATTCAAGGGTATTAATGTTTCTCTAACGCAACAGTTTTTCAATCAAGGTCAATTTGATAATAATGCCATCACCAGTTTGAATGTTAACGGTGAACATAAATTTGGTATTGATACCACAGTCACCGGACGTTTCTCAGTATTAGGTGGAAGTAACGGACCAACTACTCAAGGTGCTTTAGGCTTAAAACAAGGTTTAACGATAGCTCCCGGATTGCGCTTAAGTATGGCATACGAGCGCGTCTTTGGTGACTTTTTCGGTAATAATGGTACCGGACAACAATTTAGACAACCCTTTGCTGTGGGACAAAGTGCTGCTGCTTTAGGTTTTGAGTCCGGTGATAGCTATAGTGTGGGTTTAGAATACACCGATAATCCCAACTTTAAAGCCAGCGCTCGTTTTGAGCGTAAAAATTCCCGAAATGGTAACAATACTGTAATTACCGCAGGAGCTACGGGTAAAATTTCACCATCCCTTACCGCTTTAGCTCGCTATCAACAAGCAGGTTCGAGTAATCAAAGCTTGGGAGCATTGGGAGATACTGCTAATTTGAAAGTTGGTTTAGCATATCGTAATCTCAAAGATGATAAATTCAATGCTCTATTGCGTTACGAATATCGTAAAAATCCGTCAACAATACCCGATACTATCTTATTCGGAACTGGTACCGGTGCAGAAGACCATACTTTTGCTTTAGAAGCCATCTACGCACCAAATTGGCAATGGGAATTTTATGGTAAATACGCTTTACGCAATAGTAGGACTTACTTAGCTCAAGATTTCTCATCCAGTAATAGCACAAATCTCGGACAGTTACGCGCCACTTATCGTTTGGGATACAGTTGGGATTTGGTTGGTGAAGCAAGAGTTATTACCCAATCAGACTATACAGAAACCGGTTTTGTTGTAGAAGCAGGTTATTATCTAACCCCGAATATAAGAGTAGCTGGAGGTTACGCTTTGGGTGACATAGATGACCGCGATTTTGACGGTAGTCGTTCCGCTGGTGGTGCTTATTTGGGTGTGACGATGAAACTTAATGAATTATTCAGCGGTTTCGGTTTACAGAAAAGAGTACCTCGGCGAAACATAGAAGCCCGGCAATCTTTAGTCAACAAAATTAAAGATGCTAATAAAAATCCCTTGAAGGCGATTGCCGAAAAAATCAAAAGAGCTAAGAAAAACAATCAAGCAGAAAAACAAGCTGTTGTACAGACTGATGACAAGGAGTAAAAGATGAATAAAGGTACATGAAGCAAAAGATACATTTAGTTTATCAGCTTCTCTTCTCCTATTTATAGTATGGAAAGGCTATATGCTCCACTGTCTTCAGTATAAAAACGGCAATTATAATGTATAAAAAAAATAGAAAAACATCTTTTGATCTAAGCAATGCAGCAAAACGTTTACTAACAACCTTGCCAGTTTTATTACTAACGGCTCCAAATATCGCTTTTGCTCAACCAACTACAGCTTTAAGTTTAAGTGTCACAGTCAATAGTAACCAAGATGGAGCAATTCAGGCTGATGATGCTCTGACATTACGGGAAGCAATTGCCATTGTTAATGGTAATTTACCATTAGAACAACTTAGTGCTGTTGAAAAATCTTTAGTCTCCACCGGGAGCAGTCAATCTCGAATTAGCTTCCAACTTCCTCCATCGCAAACAACAATTACTCTAGAAAGCATTCTTCCACCTTTAATAAATCCAGGATTGATAGTTGACGGAACTTCTCAACCCGGTTACGACGCTAATAAATCGGCAACCGCAGAAATTGAGATTCCCATTCCCGTTGTGGAAATAACTTCTAGGGTTGATAAAGAAGTATTTCGCGGTTTAACTGTAGCTGCTGATAATATTACAATTCAAGGATTGAGTATATACGGTTTTACTTCAAAACATCGCGATACAGCTAGTTTACCTCCAGGGGATATTGTTGTTGTAGATTTCAATTTTTTGCAGATCCCCCCAACCCCCCTTAACAAGGGGGGCTTGAATCTCCCCCCTTCACAAGGGGGGCTGGGGGGATCTAATCCTCCGAAAAACGTCATCGTTCAAAATAACTGGTTGGGTATTACCTCCCAAAAACAAATTCCTGAAAAAACTTCGGCTTTTGGGGTTTCGGTATTTAATGCAACTGGTACAAATATCAATAGAAATTTTATTGCCAATCACGAAGGTAGCGGAATTATTACCGGAAAATTGGCAGAAAATACTCTGGTAGAACAAAATATCATCGTTGGTAACGGAATTGCGGGAATTCCCGATGCTATTAGATTAGAAGGTACAATTAATAATTCTCAAGTTACTTCCAACTTGATTTGTGCTAATGACGGCAGCGGCGTGTATTTATTCAAGCCAGAAGGCTCAGTAAAAATACAGTCAAACAACATTAAATATAATGGTAGACGCTTACGACGTGCGGCGGTTTACTTGATGGGTAATAACCACCAAGTAATTAACAACCAAATTAGCAATCAAGCCGGTTCTGGAGTTGCAATTACAGCCTATCCTCATAGCAAAAGAAACGTTATTAGAGATAATAACTTTGCCAATATCGAAGGATTGAGTATCGACCTTAACACCAGACATAACACAGGCGTGCGCGACTTCCAGCGAGGAGACGGCCCCAACCCACCTCGGAACTCCCGAAACCGTCGTTTAGATACCGCAAACAGTGCTATTAATGCTCCAGAATTTCTCAGTTCCGAATTTATAGTTATTGACGGTAAAGTCAATATCGATGGCAAGGCTGACCCCCGTAGCGAAATTGACATTTACAAAGTTGTTCCTAATAGCCAACAGCAAATAGATTTATACCCCGCTTATTCAGCATTAGGGGAAATAATAGGAAGAGTTCAAGCAGACGAAAAAGGTAGATTTAAAGCCACATTTACAGACTTGCAACCAGGAGAAATAATCAGCGCGATCGCGACTTTATCAAAATACGGAACTTCAGAACCATCAGCGAATGCAATAGTTAAATCAGATGCTTCTCAAAGCTTCCAAAATCAAACCACAACAACGCGAGATTTTGAAAATCCCAATTGTATAACTCCTCCAGTAGAACCAATACCCGAACCACCAATACCCGAACCACCAATACCTACTCCCCCAGAGCCACCGAAACCAATTCGTTTAAAAGTACCTAGAAACGTTCACTTTGCATTAGACAAAGACTTTATCAGTCAAAAGAGTGGAGAAGTTCTAGATCAAATCGCCGTGGTAATGGAACAATATCCCAACATAGTAATTGAATTGCAGGGACATACAGACTCCCGCGCTAGCGTTGCTTATAACCAAGATTTAGCAAAGCGTCGAGCCACAAATGCGAGAAATTACTTACTTAAGAAAGGTATAGCACCAGAAAGAATGACAATACGTTCCTTCGGTGAAAGAAAATTAAGAACAGAAGAGAACAATGTTATTGACTACGCACGTAACCGTCGAGTTGAAATATTGTTCTTTGACGTTAGGGGTGTTGACATCGAATTTGAAAACCAGGAAGGAGATTTGCAAATAGAACGGTAACCACACCCAATAACAATGTAAAGACGTAGCACTGCTACGTCTCCCAAAACCCCAAAACCCACAAACAACCCCAATGAATGTAATACTGACATAACCCATTAATTCACAAATATCGTATTTTCATTCATTAAAAATTATCTCATATTGTATTTTCACAGATTAATTAAAACTCAACTATGACAGGGTGCAGGTGGGTAATTTAACCCTCCAATCAAAGGCGTTTCAATAACAGGGATAAAACCTGAATTGACTCCCAAAAAAATACTTTTATAGTCATTCCAATTAATTCCCGTAGTGCGAGAATACTACTCGATAGCTACTAGTACTCTGGCAAGCAAAAATTGCCGGGTGGGGTAAGCAGGGGGAGAAAATTACTTTTTTTCTTACAATTAACCCCGCAAAGTAACCTTGGCGAAGCACTAGCTAGTACAATGCTCTCACTACATAACACTAGTTTCCTATTTATAACTACTATATATCAACGACATTAAACGCAAAAATCATCTGTCATACGTAGTATTTTTATCATGAAATTATTATTCAAATATTTAGTTTCTTCTATCTGCCAACCAACAAAAATAAAAAAAGTAATAGCGAAAAAAAAGAAGATTCGCAAAAAAATAAATTCTAGTCTTGGAAATATCGGAGTATTATTATTTTTTTTAATTTTTTCATCTTCTTCTCTGGCAACAAAATCACTTCAAAGCTACACCACCAATTCTGTTTCTGGTACTTCCTCTAGTTACAAACAACCTGGGTCATGGTACTGTTCAACTGAATGTAGAGACGTAGCAGTGCTACGTCTCTACATAAATATCGGATACAACCCCAAAATCATAAATTTTATATCTAAAAAATTAAACTAAATTAAACTAAATAAAAGAAAATGAATGACTATTCCCACAAACCTAAATCAAATCGAATTATTTTCCAGAAAATACACAGTAGATTTACGTATTATTTCAAAACATTTTTCAGTTTAATTTTATTTACAACTAGTCCTTTTTATTGGGTATTAACAACTTTAGCTGACACCACAGCCGGAAGCACTATTGATGTTTATACCCATTATCCTGGGTATAGTGATGGCACTGACAATAACAATAATGCCAGCGATGATAGCAATGACGATGGGGTACAATTGGGCAGTGCTTCTCTTCAAGGTCAAACTTTGACCGCTGGGAATACGGTGAATTTAGATATCACCACTGTAGGTAGTGGGGTACTTAATGCTTGGATAGACTGGAATGGGGATGGTGATTTTACTGATGCTGGTGAACAAATTGCCACTGATGCCGATGTTTCTGGTGGAACTTTAAATCTAACTGTACCGGCAGGAGCAACCGAAGGAAATACTTACGCTCGTTTCCGTTATAGTTCTGATACAGGATTGGAACCCACTGGCAATGCTAGTAATGGTGAAGTGGAAGATTATCAAATTCAAATAATTCCTGGTTATGAAATCTCACCCTCTGCTGGAAACATTATTATCAACGAAGTACTCTACAACGAAACTGGCAATTCTGCCGCGACTAACGATGAATTTATCGAGATTTTCAATGCTTCTACATCTCCAGTAGATATCAGTGGTTGGCAACTAATGGATGGAAATATTCTTGCAAACGATACCGATAATACTGGTAGTATTACAGGAAATTCTAGCCCCTATTTATTCCCCAACGGCACAATTTTACAACCTGGAGAATACGCTGTAATTTGGATTGGTGACAACACTCCAGACCACCAAGCAACAACAGCGACTTTTCAAAATTGGTTAGAAAAATCACCAAAAATCAACAATAGTGGTGAGGATGTTTGGTTATACGATAAGGATGGCAAAATTGTTGATTATATTGCCTACGGTTCTGGTACTGCTATCAATACACCACTGCCAACTTCTTTAAATCAATGGGATGATACTCATCAAACAGCTTTAGCTGGAGCAAGTGATGGAGAATCGATTAGTTTAGCCAAAAACGGAGTTGATAGTAACACAAGTACTTGTTGGGAGCATACCACCAGCGGCAATGCCAATACTCAAGGTTGTAAAAATTTCCTAGCAACAAAAGATACCGATGATATTGGTAGTCGAATTAATAGCGCCGGACAAAACAATAACGGTACTCCCTTGGTAATATTAATCAAACGGGTTACAGCTTTAAATAATCAACCATATACCAATATAATAGACGGTGTTGATACTGGAAATAGTACCTCTACCAACTATGTTCCTGCACCCAAAGATGCCGATGACAACCATCCCAACTGGTTATCTAATTTCCTCCAAGGTGAAATCAATAATATTAAAGTCAAACCCGATGACGAAATTGAATATACTATCTACTTCCTATCAACAGGTAGTACCGCAGCCAAGAATGTTTTAGTGTGCGATCACATTCCTGAAAACACAACTTTTATACCCAATATCTTTAATAATGAAACTCCTAATAGTGATGGTTTAAGCGGTTCTGACAGGGGTATTTTGTGGAATTACAACGGTAATACTGAAGCTTTAACAAACATTCAAGATGGAGATGCGGCTCAGTATTTTACACCAGGAATTGACCCTACAACAGTTTATCCAGCTGCAAATTGTAGTGGCGTTAATGACAATGGTGCAATTGTAATTAATCTTGGTAATTTACCTGATGCTACCGCACCTGGAACACCTCTAAATTCCTATGGTTTTGTTCGATTTAGAGGCAAAGTTAAATAAACATATCCTTTAGGGTACACAGCTAAAAAAATTATTCAAAAATATACAGTCATGTCAGATTTTTAACGAATATTTACCAGTGTAAATACTTATTTGTTTATGAATTGTAATATTTATTTAGTTCTTTTTACTGAAACTTTATCAAACTAAAAAAATTAAAATTGAAATATTCTTTACACACGTAAATACACGCATGTTATTTTGTACTTTTTAAAATCAAGTAAATACTTATAAATAAGAAAATATTAGTTTGCTCCAACTTCCCAACCGATAAAATCTAGCAACTGAACGATGAAATCTATACTTAATTACTTAAGAAAGCTTGAAAAAGCCTCTCTTCAAAAAATTGCGACTAAATCCTTAGAAAGCAGCAATACTAAAATAGCCTTCCAAAAAACTAAAAAATATAAAGGATTCCCAAAATCTCAACCAGTTTACTCCTGGATATCTATAGTTGCTTGTACCCTCGGTAGTGTAGTAATATTCCCTGGAGTTGCCCGTGCTGATATTTTAATCAACAAAGAATTTAACCCGATTGCAGTTACTGAGTATGAAAAATCTACGCTGACAATAAAATTCTTAAATAATAATAATGCTGCGGCGACTGATGTAAGCGTTACAGATAACTTACCTGATAACGTTTTGATTGCAAATCCTCCTAATATCGCTAACAATACTTGTGGCGGTACAGTGACGGCAAATGCAGGTGAGACTACAATTACCATCGCAGGTGGTACTATTCCAGCAGCATCCGGTGGGGCTGGTGAATGTGAATTTAGTGTAGATGTCATTGCTACACAACCAGGTACTTTCGTCAACCAAATTCCAGAAAATAGCGCAACTTCATCTCAAGGTTCTAACGCTTTCAGTGCAGATGCAACATTAACAGTTAACCCTGCTGCACCTTTAACTGGCAGTAAGTCATTTTCTCCTGGAGTGCTGCATGGTAATGGTAGCCCCACAACCATGACTATTACTATCAATAATCCCAATGCGTTTACTACCAATAATCTCAGTTTTACCGATAATTTACCCTCAGAATTAAAAGTTTCATCACCACCCAATACTTCCACAACTTGTAATGGTACAGTAACGGCTGTTGCCGACGCGACTTCTGTTGCTCTGAGTGGTGGAACAATTGGTATAAATAGTTCCTGTACCGTAACTGTAGATTTAGTAGCCAGCGATCCAAATAATTATTTAAACGATAATGTAACTAACACTATTCCAAGTAGTGGTGTAACTACTGATGAAGAAGTAACCAACAGCCAACCAATTGAAGGTACTTTGAAGGTACAAACTGGTGCCTTTGTTAGTAAAGCTTTTTCTCCAGCGACTATTAAAACCAGAAAGAATTCTACATTGACACTGACTCTAAGCAATTTTAATACTGGTACGATTACTGGAGCTAATCTTACCGATATTATTCCTGAAGGTGTGAAGGTAACTGCACTTGAATCTAATAGTTGTGGTGGAAGTCTCAATATTGTTGATAATGCTGGAGTCAACGACGAAGTTCAATTAACTGGTGGTACAATTCCGGCTGCACCTTCAGGAGATGGTGCGGGTACTTGTGAAATTAAAGTAACGGTAACTGCTGATGAGGAAGGTAATTTTGATAATGAAATTCCCGCAGGTAATTTTAATGGAGTGAATTATCCCGGTGATAGTGACAGATTAACAGTTATTAGTCCTATTTCTCTGGGGAAAAGTATCTCACCTAGTTCCACAATCCGGGGTGAAATAGCTACCGCGACTTTGACACTGAGCAATGATTCCGATACACCTGCCAATATCACCTCTTTTGTAGATAATTTAACTACAATGGGTACTGGTTATACCGTTGCTGCTACCCCTGTTCCTTCTACAACTTGCCCTGGTGGTACAGTTGATGCTCCTACTGGTGGTACAACAGTTTCTATGAATTCAGGTCAGATTCCAGCCGGTAGCGATAGTAGTTTGGGCCGTTGTACTATAACTTTTGGAATTCTTGTCGGCGATAATGCTGTTGGTGGTAATAGAAGAAATAGAGTTCCTAGAAATGGTTTGAAAACTGATATTGGAAATAATTCCAATAATGCTAACGCTAGATTATTTATTGAAGGTAAAGCTCAAGTTGACAAAGCTTTCTCTCCAGATATTCTCACTCAGACAGAGGAAACAACTCTGACAATTACGTTTACTAATACCCAAACTGCAGATGCAACTATCACTTCCTTCACAGATGATTTAAAAACAATGGGTACGGGTTTTGTTGTTTCCGATCCCAGCGCAGTTACAACGAACTGTGCTGATGGTACAGTAAATGTTTCTGCTGATAGAACTGTTATTACAATGAATAGCGGTGTAATTCCTGCTGCTACAGGTTCAGATGCTTCTGGTTTTGGAATCTGTACCGTTACTGTGCCTATAAAAGTAGAAGTAAATGCAACTACTGGGGAAAGAGAAAATAAAGTTGATATTGGTCAATTACAAACCACTCTTGGCGATAATGCACTTGCTTCTACTGACAAATTAACAGTAAGAAATGCCGTTGTTCTTAGCAAAGCATTTTTCCCCGAGAGTTTGCGAATTGCCAATATCACCCGTTTAACAATTACCGTCACCCGCGATAATGCGATATTAACCCTTACAGGTATTAACCTTACAGATGAGCTTCCTAGCGGACACACAATTGCTTCTAATCCTAACCTTGCCAACAGTTGCGGTGGTACTGTTTCTGCACCAGCAGAAGGTAATACTATTACTTTAACTGACGGTGAGTTACTTCCGGGAAGTGATAATCAAACCTGTGAGATTAGCGTAGATATACTAGGTCCTTCCACTCCCACAGATGCACAAAACATAATTCCTGCAAACACCTTAACCACAGATCAAGGTGCAACCTATGAAAAAAATGTTACAGCAAATGTTAATTGGGTTGATACTTTCCTAACTTTGAATAAAGCTTTCCAACCTAATAGTATTAGTTTGGGAGATGACTCTACGCTTAAGATTATAGTTATCAATAAAAATCCTAGTACTATCAACTTAACCAACGTCGAACTAAAAGATATATTTCCCTTGGGAATGTCAATTGCTAGTACTCCTAATGCCAGTTTTTCAGGTTCTGGTTGTAGTGGAGGAACAATTACAGCAAATCCTGGCGACACTGAACTCACCTTAACTGGTGGAATCGTTAATGCTGGTAAACAATGTACGCTATCGGTTCAAGTCACTTCTAACTTTGCAGGAAATTTGACTAATCAACTACCAGAATCATTAGTTGTTTCCGCTGAAGGGGTAACCAATACCAATAGCCCATCAGCAACTCTAACTTTACTTGGTATTGCTGATATTGTTTTAGCGAAAAAAGATGATGGTAAACCTTCTATTCCTCCCGGTGGAAGCACAACTTATACTTTAGAAGTCAGGAATGATGGTCCTAATAACGTTGCTGGTATTGAAGTTGAAGATATTGTTCCTAATGGAATGACTATTAATAGTTGGACTTGTAGCGCTACAGATGGTTCAACTTGTAATGAAGCATCTGGTACGGGGAATCTCAATACCACTGTTAACTTAGCAGATGGTGGGGTTGCCACCTTTGAGGTAGAAGCAGAAATTGATGAAGGTTTGACTGGTAAAATTAAGAATACTGCAAAAGTAACGGTACCACCAGTTGTTAACGATCCAGATCCTGACAACAATGAAAATTCTGATGAAAACTTAATTGGGTTGCCAAATGTACTTTTAGTTAAACGGATTACGGCTATTAACGGTGGAACTCAAACCCTCAATGGTAATAACTTAGCAGCCTACACCGATGAAACTGATAATCCCTATGACGATAACAACATTACTATAGCTGACCAAGTAAATCCTACCGACCCCCAAAAAGACACTGATAGATGGCCCGATAATGATAATAACGGTCAACCAGATGATTTCTTAGTTGGGGGCGTATTTGGCGGTAAAGTCAACCCTGGTGATGAACTAGAGTATACTATCTACTTCCTCTCAGCAGGAGACGATACAGCGAAACAAGTATTATTCTGCGATCGCGTTCCTGATGAGGTCACTTTCATCCCTAATGCTTTCAACAGTTCGACTCCAGCAAGTGGTGGTTTAGGCACTGCTGATAGAGGTATTCTGTGGTTGAGAGATGGTAATACAGAATCTTTAACCAACGTCCAAGATGGAGATGTAGCGCAATACTTCCCTCCTGGTGTCGAACCTTCTACCGTTTATCCTCAAATACAATGTGGTGCTGCAAATACAAATGGTGCAATTGTAGTTAATTTGGATAACTTACCCAATGCCACTGCTCCTGGTACACCCAATACTTCTTACGGTTACATCCGTTTTAGAGGAAAGGTTAAATAATTTGTAAAAATCCGACATTGTGTAGAGACGTAGCATTGCTACGTCTCTACATTTTTTATTTATCTACAATTTTTCGATTTCTTCAAGGTTTAACCCCGTCATCTCCAAAATTAAATTGATTTCAATACCTCTGGCTTTCATTGCTTTAGCAATTTCGATTTTTGCTTCAATTTTTCCTTCTTTTCTTCCTCTTAATTCTCCCGTAACTGCTGCACTTTCAATCACGCTCATTTCATATCTTTTATCTTCTAGATATTTTTGATATGCAGCCCTTTCTGCTGGCGATAAATTATCTATTTTTAAATTATCTTTTGCTTGAGCTAATCCTCTGGCTTGAAATTCGTCTTTAATTTCGCTATTTTTCAGGAAATATATCCACTCATCTAAACTGTCTTTAGCAACATCATTAAAATTATTGACTCTTAAAACGTAGTATTCCGGGAATATTTCATAAACTTCTTCAATCTTAAATACTTCCTTCTGCAAATCTGAAGGTTCTAGTTTATCGTTAACATGACTTCCGTAGAAATCTACTTTTCCTTTATAAATATAATCTCTTCCTTGTCCCAGAGAAAAATAAACGATATTAATGGAATAAACCTTTTTTACCTTACTGTAAGCTTCCCCTTTACCAAGATATTCGCTAATTAATGCCGATACACCATAAAGCATTCTGTGAAAGTAATCATTTTCAGGACTATTTTGCACCTCTATTAATAGCAATTCATCTTTAGTATTTTTAGCTAAAATATCAACCCTATTTAATTTATTCTCCTCTGTGAGTCGATTGCTTTCGCTTTATAAAATAGAATCAATTTTGATATATTCTTTTAGTAACTCGCTGATAAAAACTTCTAAAAAAACGTAATTGGCTTTATAGCGCAATAGTTTTTTAATTGCCCAGTCGAAGCGGATATGTGTTCCAGCCATGATACTTTAATGATTATAATTCTATAATTTTTGAATTTCTTCCAAACTTAACCCCGTCGTTTCCACAATCAAAAATATCTCGAAGATAGGAG
>JBCBPQ010000185.1:0-14633 GCA_039820645.1 Cyanobacteria bacterium J06633_8
ACATTGCTAATTGCTCTCCGAGCAAATCTATTTCCGGGACGTATTGCTAGTGCTTGTCGGAAAAAACTTAATGCTCTAGAATATTGTCTGCGTCTAGTTGCAGCGTAACCTTGTCGCATTAATTGGTCGTATCTAGACCTTCTTGCTAATAAAACAGAAGATTCCACCGAATCTGCTGCTGAAAATTGATTGAAAATTGCAGGTGTAATCAAACCAGCAGAACCAATTAATATCACTGCAATCAGATATTTCAGCCAAGGTTTTTGTCTCATCAAAATTGTACCTATCTATGTGTACTAGTTTGGCTTTGAGTTAATATGTGTTGGCATTGTGATTTATCGTAGTAATTTATCCGCTTCCCCTCAACGGATTTTAATTACTACAATATTTTTAGCAGCAAATCGCATTGATTGCTGCTAATACTGTTTCATCTTTATCCCTGATGTAAATATAACGGTTTTCGGTTGTTGAATACATTTAAAACCTCACCCCCTTCCCCTCTCCTTACTAAGGAGAGGGGTGCCCGATAGGGCGGGGTGAGGTTTCCTCCCCTTTCCCACCTCCACTATTCAACCAATAGAAGTAAATTAACCTTTAGCCCATTTACCTATCCAAGCACCACCACGAAAACGCGCACGGGGGAATAACAAGCGCATTACTACCCAAGAAGCACAATAAACCGCAATCCAAACTAGGCTGTAATGAATTACATAAGTTAGTAAATCTGGTTTTTGAGCAATATTTGGTAATCCTACCAAATTAATCATTAATCCTAGAAAAATACCTTCAACAATTGCCGCAAAAAATTGTATGATTCCGGGCCAGTCGTGGTCCCAGAAAAGCTTTTGTATGAAGGTATAAAGTATGTCCCAAACTAAACCAAAAGCACCAACATAAAATAATATCCAAAAATAGATAAATTCTATGTTTTGAAATCCATTACTAAAAGCAAAAGGTAAGGTGAATAAAACACCAATAGTTGCTAATAGAAATATCCGAGATTGCCAGCGTCCAATTAATGTAGGAGTCATAATAATTCGTAGTTCGTAATTCGTAATTCGTAATTAATAGAAGATTTGAGATTCAATAATTAATGAGGAGAAGTACTTTTTTCTACCCCCTCTCCCCTCTCTACCCCCTCTCCCCCCTCCTTTCATCAGAAGGGGTTACTAGAGCATTAGGGTTTTTTATTCAAAGCCCATTTAATCCATTGGGATAATGAACCCAAACCATCTAGATAGCGAATTCCTGGTGCTTTATTTGCCACTAAACTATCTGCTGACCTTTGAGCAGCATATTGCAATCCTAGGAATGAATCTACTGCTGCATAGGGACCACCTAAAGTCAATACTCCGCTACAATAAACTCGACCCCGATTGTTCCGCATTTCTTTGATTTCAAAGTCGTTAGCGACTTGCAATCCACCTTTGGGAGACAAGCGAATATCGTATTGTCCGATTAAATCTTTAAACAAAGGATTAGCATCAGGTTGAGCTTCGAGTCCGGTAGAATCGATGATAAAGTCTGCTTTAACCTCTAATGTTCCTTTTCCAGTATCAACATAGGAAAGTGGTTTACCATTCTCGTCACGCTCTACTTTAACAACCTTACCAAACTCAATGTTGTACCATCCCTCGTCTAAACCTTGTTGAATTATTTGTTTCCAATCATTCCGATCTGCTGTGGTGGTTCCACCCCAAATTTTCAGAAGATCCCTACGAATTTCTGGTGAAGCTGCTTCTAATTTGTCACGTAAGTCTCCACCCCAACAAGCTTTGGGCCAGTTAAATGGTTGAAATTCCCAGTGATTTTCTACCTGTCGTCGTGAATGACCAAATTTAGTACCTTTTATATTACGCTTTCGCATCATGTGAATGACAGTTATTCTGGGATTTCGCTTTCTCGTTTCAAAAAGTTTTTGAATAATTCGAGATGCTACAATCCCTCGACCCCGAATAATTACGGTTCCTCCCTGACGCTCTAATTGCTGGTATATATGACTGTGTTCTTCGTAAGCATTAACTACAGATTTGAAATCACCAGTTTGAATACGGTAATCTTGTAAGTCTTGTAAAAATTTGATAGCAGGATAACCTGTAGCAATATGAAGATAACGTCCGACTATAAACCCGTGAGAGCGTCTATTTCCGTCGGGAACCGAATATGCTATTGCATAACGACCATCCATGGTTTTGCGGATACTGCGGATACGTCCGTACCTCAACATCTCCGACCAGCCTATACGCTTGGCTTCTCTATCAATTGAGTCAAATACTTTTCCAGACTTAGGGGTATAAGTTTCGATAAAATAAGGCTCGGCAAAAACTTGCCAAAGATGTTTCAAACCCCAAGTAAATTGACCAGCACCAAATTCTTGCCAAGCTTCTCGCAAAGCATAACCGGGCCATCCCCAGAGGTTATCCGGACAGGAATCAGAGCCAGAACGCAGTCTTTCGTGAGGGGGGATTTGAGAGTTTTCGCACAGACGCTTATAGCGAGCGTAAGGCTGTTTGTCAATACTTAAAACGGCAATTTTTTCAGGTTTTACACCATAAGTTCGCAGATGGTCTACCCAAGAAAAACTACCCAAACCTCCTCCCAAAGCCACATAATCTATCTCTTCCACCTTATTTCCGGTTGCATGAAGAGATTGTACATCCACCATCTGTGAAGATATAAATTCTTGGGATGGAAACTTAGATAAATTAGATAGAGATGGTGCTTGAGGAGCTTCGATTTGAGTTTCTAGATTATCGGTTTCTAAGTTAAAAGCAATAGTTGCTTCACCAGATGCAGGTACTATTGACAAAGCTTTGGATTCTACTAATTCAGCATCAACAATGTCGCGTTGATTTACTGGAACTATTTCACCTTTGGTAACGAACTCGGTAGCATTTGCAGCTTGAGGGTTTAAATCTTCTGGAGGGGTAAGCATTACCTCTGTACCCGTATCTTGAATGGGTAAAGTTACGGTGATTTTATATTCCCCAATTTGTAAAACATCCCCATTCTGAAGTGGTTGGCTAAAATTAGTGAGAAATGAGCCACCATTGATGCTTGTACCGTTACGACTCCTGTCGGTGAAGGTGATTTCACCATTAACAATATGGATTACAGCATGAAATCCAGAAACTTGACTGTGGTCAAAAACGGCTTTTGATAACGATTGTTCTTCGTAGCTATCAGGTATTCTTGTTGAATTTCTACCAATACCTAAAGGTAAACTAAAATCTTGCTGTATAGTTTCTTGGCTACCAGCATCTTTCCAAGTTAGTTGTATATTCATAATTGTGTTCAAGTGTCTTCGTTTTGGGGAGGTAACTTTTTCTCAGATGGCAAATAAGTAGTCTCATTTGCTTGCAGAGAATATCCACAGTAGGGACAAAAATCTCCAATATAGTCGTAAGGAATTTGCCTCATACAGTTTTGACATTTAACTCCATATTCGGATTGAATAATCTCAATATCTGTAACTTTGAGAGTAATTCTACCTAATTTAAATATGGTTCCAATTGAAAGTAAAACCTCTTCTAAAATAATCATTTTTCCATCAACCACTACTGGATTTGGTGATGGTCTATTACCAGTTAAATTTTTTAAAAACCAGCCTTTGCGATGAGAATCGTAAAATATTTCTACGTGTAATCGAGAAACGGTTTTTTCACTTTTAGGTAAAGCAATATCGCATTGGTTTTCATCTCTACCAATGATAATTTTACCTATTTCTTTGGTATTATCTGTATCGGAAATAGTTTGGGAACGTGTACGACCCTCCTCAGTCCATTCTAAGGTTATTCTGTACATGAGAAAATTTCTCTTGGAGGAACATTCACAATTATTTAAGCAAGATTTTTAAGTAAAATCTAGCTACAATACATACAAAATCTAGTTATTTGATAAAAATTCTTCTGTGGTCGAGGCTAGTATTGGATAATAATCTAGATATATCTAACTCAAACCAAGTATTTTCTAAATTTTTAATAAAATTTATTATTAGAATAAACTGATTATACTTTACTTTAATTAAATAATAATTATTAGTTAAATGATAGACTGAATATTTTATATAAATCCTGAATAATGTTAGGAGTACTTGCTAGCTACCCTATCTCAATAAAGCTTTATCCTGCTTAATTTATTAAGGACTATAACACAAATTTTATTTGATTGGGGAAGCATATAAGTTAAAACGACTATCTTTTTACTATTACTCAAATATTGTTTAAGCTTTAAATCTATGTCTATTAAATCAGAACAGCTAGCACAGTGTATTCAAGCAACTCAAAAGTTTGCAGAAGCTAAAGCTAAAGAAATTCCAGGTTTTGACGATATTATTAACGAACTTGCTTTTACTGCTGCTTCTCTGAAGACAGGTAAACTTTCTATGCAAATTTTCAGTAATTTACCAATTCTAGCTCAAGCTTTAATAATCTATTTAGATAAGTGTCAAAATATTGATTTATATTATCAATATAAAATATCCAAATTACCGGATTTATCGCAAAATAATAATCCCGTACTTATACTTAAAGCTAACGATAAAATAGGAGAACAAGAAACACGCTACGAACTTTCTCCCAATCAAAAAATATTAATTGGACGCAATCCTAATTCTAAAAATAAATCTGAAATTACAGAAATTGCTTTACCAAAGTACAAGAAAATATCGGGAAACCATGTAGAGATTAAATCTGTAACTAATTCGGAATCTAATGCTATTAGCTGGGAAATTTGCGATTTAAACAGTCGTAACGGTACATATATAAACGGTGAGAAATTACAAGGGTGTAGGATATTACAAGCTGATGATATTATCACCTTAGCTTATCCGAGTCAGAGTGATAAATGTCCAGAATTTGTGTTTGAAGCACCTGTAGAAGATAATTCAAGCGAGAAAATACTAGCCGAGTTAATAGAGGGTGATATTGTATGTTTGGTATTTTCTCTCGAACATCAGCTAGGAGATAATGATAAAAAATTTATTGAATTATTAACCGAATATCACATTGAAAAACTATATGTTATCGCAAATACTTCAAATAGCAATATAGATAATCAAGACATTAAACGTAAATTAGACGAAGTAGATAAATTTATTAAAGAACTTAAATTTAATACTAGTTGGGAATTAATTGCTTTACCGCTACAGTCATTTAGTCCTCAGAATAATAACGATAGTTCCAACCATACAGTCATACAGCTAGAGTCTGACGAAATATGTCAATCTTTGCTAGAATTCGGTCAAAAGCAAGCTGAAGAAATACGATTGAAACAATTAACAGAAAAATTGCGATCGCAATTTTTTGTAATCGAACAATTCTTGCAATTAAAGTCAGATAACCTGAAGCAAGAAATAGATAAAATTGAAGCAGAATTACAAGGACGTAGTAAAGAAGAATGGCAAAAGTTTATTGAAAGACTATTAAAAAGAGTAGAAGAAGAAAGAGAGGATTTCTTCAGAAGAGCTAAAGCTGAAATAAATCGCTCAATCAAGAATTTAACCAGCGAATTTACCCAGAATAGTATTTCCAATAAAGTAAAATCGTTCATAGATACATTAAAACCAGTAGTTTTAAAAGAAGATAAGCAAGTTTATATACAGCTACAAGCAGAAGATGGTAAAGACTTGCAAGAAGCGATGATTGAATTTTGTCAGAAAGAATTGATTGACTGGGCTAATGATGAATTAGCAAGAATATCTCAACAATATGGAGGAGGAGGTTTAGATGGACTTGTTAAAAGAAGTTACGATTCACTCAACTGCATCCCTTCTTTATCATTAGCTAATTCATTTACTGAAGCATTCTCAAATATTGATTTTGAAAAAAGCCTCCAAGATTCCTTAATGCAAATACAAAGCAAAAAATCATATTATGAGGAAACTGTTACTAAAGATTTGCCTGGAGTAGGAAGAATTTTTATTCCTGGTGTCATAGGAGCATTATCATTATCTAGCTTATTCGGTGGTATGCCAGTAGTAGGAACAGCAATATTTTTAATTGTACAAGCTGCTACAGAATTAGTTAGTTTTGTCGGTGGTAGTCTTTCTCAGTCAGATATTAAAAAATATAAATTAGAAGAACAAGTTACCAAACTGAAAGAGCTTGAATTTAACTATTATCAAAGAATGGCACATTTTTTATGTGACAGACTATTAGAAGATATTGTTTTAGCCTTAGAAGAAGAAGAATGGCAATTCAAGAAAAATGTAAACTCAATTTACGACCAGTTAATTGATTCTATCAATGAATTGAATAGAAAATTAACAGAATACCAAAAACAGCAAAAGAGTTTAACTCAAGACAAAGCTGAATTTCAACAAATTAAGAGTAACATTGAATCACTGTAAATGATATTTAGTTATTCTCTGGGATGCATATATAGTTGGGTAAAACTAAAATTGGCTCATTATGATAGATAAATTAAAAAAGCCAATTCAATTGATGAAAAAAATTTTTAGCTTATTAATTAAGAGCATATTTTCAAGTCGTTCGCTTCGGACTACTTTGATGTGTGCTTTATTCGTCTGGACTATTTGGTTTACAATTATTAGTCCGAATAAAGCAATTTCTAATATGATTGCAAACTGGGAAATCGCTGTAACTATGATATTCGGTTCGATGGTTGCTGGGGGAACAAGCATGGGTGGAGGTGCAGTTGCTTTCCCAGTGTTAACTAAATGGTTGCAGATACCAGCCCACGAAGCAAAGGTCTTTTCTTTAGCTATTCAAAGTATTGGTATGGGTGCTGCATCTTTGACTATAATTGCCATGAAAACAAGGGTAGAATGGCGGTTTATTAGTTGGGCAACCCTTGGAGGAATTGCAGGTATAGTTTTAGGAACTACTTATTTAGAACCTATATTATCACCACAGCTAATCAAAATGTCTTTCACGATGATGATTAGTAGCTTTGCAGTAGTAGCATTAATCTTCAATCGTATTTCTAGAAAAGCTAACTCAATTATTCCCGTTTGGGGTAAAAAGGAAAAAATAATTTCATTGGGAGTAGGGATTATTGGTGGAATAATTAGTAGCTTAGTCGGTAGCGGGATGGATATATTTTCTTTTTCAGTAATGGTACTGCTATTCAATTTATCTGAAACAATTAGTACTCCTACTTCAGTAATTTTGATGGCAATTAATGCTATTGCAGGTTTTTTATTTCACTTATGTTTTATCCAAGACTTTGTACAACCTGTAATTAATTACTGGTTAGCAGCAGTTCCCGTAGTTGTAGTTGGTGCCCCTGCGGGTGCTTTATTATGCAAACTAGTAAATATAAAAATGCCTAAGCTAACCTTACTACTCCAAAATATTTCATCTTATTCATAAAGTTATAAAAATTCAATAGCCTTTTGCAATCATTTAGTCAAAATTAAATCAAATTTATTTTCTTTTTTCCTGTTTCTTATACTTTCTCATATTGCTGGATACTAGAATGTTAATAGTGGGATTTAAATTAGATAAACATCCGAGTGTATCTAGAAAATCAACTCAAATTTTACAATTATTTTAGCTAATTTAATTCATTAGTTAATAAATAACTGAATATATTTTGAGTTGTACTCGTGAAAACTAAATATAATTCTATCGCTACGAACACGAATATTTACTGCTAAGTTCAGTTTGAGATAAGTCTGTACTGCTAAAATCGAACCCGACTCAATAGTTCTAAGGATTAAAGGGTGCATTATAGGCTGAATCGAAGTCTAAAATCTGAATCAAGGTCGCGAACAGCATTTGAGATAATGCTGACTTTAGAGATGTTCCCTTTCCAATTGCTTATAAGTTTTAAACTCCGGCTTTTCAATTGGTATCGATAAAGCAGATATAAACCCTCAATCGGAGAAACTCTGATGAAATATAAAGCGCTGCTGGGCTTTGGTGTCAGTATAGTCATTTTAGCTGCTGTTTTTTCATCATCTTTATTGATGCGTTTTCGTAAATCAACAGTACCTTCAAGACAAAGCTCACCTCAAAGTTTGACCGAAACGCTTCCAGATTCAATTAGGATTAAAGCTGTTGGAGATATGGTTCCTGGTACTAATTTTCCCAACAATTGGCTTCCAAATAATCCTAATCAACTTTTCTCGCAACCCATTAGAGAAAAGCTCAAAGGCTCCGATATTTTATTTGGTAATTTTGAGAGTACTATTACCAATCACCCCAACAGTACCAAAGATATTAGTCGCGGACAAGTATTTGCTTTTCGTTCTCCCCCGAAACATGCCAAGCTTTTTGCTGAAGTTGGTTTTGATGTGCTGAGTGTGGCTAATAACCATTCTATGGATTTCGGTACAAAGGGATTCCAAGATACTTTCAACAATATTACTGCTGCTGGAATGAAACCAGTAGGAAAAAAGAATCAAATTCTTTATTTCAACGTCGAGAATATCCCTGTTGCTGTAATCGGATTCTGTTTCTACGAATACTGTAATACTGTTCAAGACATAGAAAAAGCGAAAGCTTTAGTAGAAAAGGCTCGTGAAAAAGCCAAGATTGTGGTAATTTCGATGCATGTGGGAGCAGAAGGAAATAACGCTCTCAAGGTAAAGAATCAAACGGAGTTCTTCTATGGAGAAAACCGTGGTAATTCTGTTCAATTTGCTCGGACAATGATTAATTCGGGAGCAGATTTAGTATTGGGACACGGACCTCACGTTCCTAGAGCTATAGAAGTTTATCAAGGAAAACTCATTGCTTATTCTTTAGGGAATTTTCTCGGATATCGAGTCTTTTCAACTTCATCCTATAAGGGTTATTCGATGATTTTAGATGTGAAGTTGAACAGTAAAGGAGATTTTTTATCCGGTAAGATTATCCCCGTTCGTTTGAATAAACAAGCAATTCCTTATATTGACCAAGGATTTAGCACAGTGGGACTTTTGCGTTCTTTGAATAAGAGTGATTTTCCCAATACTCCCATAGAAATCAACAGCAAGGGTGAAATATCGCTGACTAATAAGAAGTCGAAAAAAGTCGAATAAAGTCTGTTCTCAAAGCTTTGTATTCTCGTTAATTTTGCTCAAATTTTTAGGAGAATATTATGAACAGGAATATATTACTTGTTTTGAGTCTCTCTGCAGTGATTGGGGGAGTGTACTTTTTCAGTATACAAAATCCGCGAAATCAAAATAAGACTTCCCAAGTTATTTCTGAATTGAAGCAATTAAACACAGCAACCAACCAAGCTATACTTGCAGTCGAATTAGGTAAATCTGCAAAAACAAAGAATCAATGGAGGACTGTTGCTCAAACCTGGGAAAAAGCAATTGCACAGATAAAGACTGTACCTGCTGACAGTTCTGCTTATGAATTAGCTCAAGAAAAGATAATAGAGTATCAAGGTTATCTCAAAATAGCTAGAGATAAGCACAAGACTGCTACTTCTACCATGACTTTGATAAAAACTATTCATGGTAACATCAGCCCCAAATCTGTAGTTCATTCGGGTAACGGTTTATTTTTTGCCCAGAATATGATGTATAACCACACTATCACCGTTTATGACCGAGCATTCAACTTGGTCAAAACGATTCCTGATAGAGTGAATTTATCAGATTACGGTCATAAAGAATTTCAAGGAACTCATCAAGGTTCTCCAGTCGAAGCATCTTTTTCTCACGGTGGTAAATATGCTTGGGTTTCAAATTATCAAATGTATGGTGCTGGATTTAATCGTCCCGGTACCGATGTCTGTCATCCTTCAGGAAAATACGATTCTAGTTATTTATATCGCATCAACACAGATACTTTAGACAAAGAACAAGTCATCGGTGTTGGTTCTGTTCCTAAATTCACAGCCACTTCTCCCGACAATCGCTTTGTCTTAGTTAGTAACTGGTGTAGCTATGATGTCAGTATTATAGATACCCAAACAAATCAAGAAATCAAGCGTCTAAAATTGGGTAGATATCCTCGTGGAATTGCTATTGATGCTAATTCGGAAAAAGGCTATGTTGCAATTATGGGTTCTACTGACATTGCTGTAATTAGTTTGAAAGAATCTCAAGATTTTGCAGTTAACTGGCTGAGAAATATTGGTGCTTCACCACGTCACTTAAATATTGCTCCAACGGGAGACTATCTTTATGCATCTTTGAATGGTGAGGGAAATATAGCAAAAATAGACCTCTCCACAAATAAAGTTGTCAGCAAGGTTAGAACAGGAAATGCACCTCGTAGCATGGTTATTTCCGATAACGGGGAGTTTCTTTATGTAGTTAATTATCGCTCTAACACTGTTAGTAAGGTTCGTGCTAGCGATATGAAGGTAATGCAATCTGTGAAAACAGGTTCAAATCCAATTGGAATTACTTACGACTCAACAACTCATCAAGTTTGGGTAGCGTGTTATTCAGGAAGTCTGATGGTATTTCAGGTCTAAACATGAAGACGTAGCAATGCTACGTCTCTTAATAGAATTTAGATTTTATAAATGTTTTGCATTACTACCAACATTAAAGATTGAATTTTCTGAACTAGTAAATCAATCCATTATCTTAACTTACTAGAATTATGTTATTTCCAACCTATGAATTTCTGATATTTTTTGCGATTATTTTTACCAGCAGTATTTTTCTAAAACACCGAGTATCTGCTTATAAATATTTCTTACTATTTGCCAGTCTAATATTCTATTCGTTTTGGAGTTTAAATTTCCTGGGATTATTAGTAACCGATACGGTTATTAACTATCTTATTCTGAAAGGAATTGCCAACAATAAATACAAAAAAGTATTTCTCATACTTGGCTTAGTAGTCAATTTAATCTATCTAGGATTTTTCAAGTATTACAACTTTTTTGTTGACTCTTTGTATGAATTATTGAACTCAGTACAACTGCAATTTAGTTTTCCAGTCTTACAAATTCTTGCACCAGTGGGAATTTCTTTCTACACCTTCAGAATCATAGCTCATTTAGTTGACTGTTATCGCAATCAACAGCAATATCCCAGCTTCCTAGATTATGCAGTATACATCACCTATTTTCCTCAAATAGGGTCGGGTCCAATTAGCAGACCAAACGAATTTTACACTCAACTCAACAGTTCAAAAAAATACGAGTACCAAATTGAAACCGTAGTTGTTTTAATTATTTCAGGGTTGTTCAAGAAATATACCTTATCCAGCTTTTTATTCAACTTCACTCAACTTCCCTTCAGTTTACCCGAGCAATATTCTAGTGTTGACTTAATTTTATCTGCACTCGCTTATTCTTGCTTAATTTATGTCGATTTTAGCGGTTATTCCGATTTAGCCAATGCTATTTCTAGCTTATTAGGATTCAAACCGATTCAAAACTTTGATATGCCTTATCGCTCTCAAAGTTTACAAGAATTTTGGCGCAGATGGCATATAAGTTTATCCGAGTGGTTGCGAGATTATTTATATATTCCATTGGGAGGAAGTAAAAAAGGTAAGTTTAGAAAACATTTCAACTTACTTTTAACAATGGTTATTGGTGGATTTTGGCATGGTGTTGGTTTGAACTTTATTATTTGGGGTGGACTTCACGGAATAGGATTAATCGTTAATCATTTTTGGAAAGATTTTTGCAAAATTTTTCAACAGAAATCGAGTTCTAGAATATCATCATCACAAACAAACTTCCAGAAGTTGAGAGCAAATATAGCACAACTTTGTTCTTTGATTTTAACCTTTAGTTTCGTAACTTTATGTTGGATATTTTTCAACACTCCCAACTACGAAAATGCAATTAAATTTTTGCAAGGAATGTTTAATTTTAGTTCGGGAATTTCCACAGTTCAATTCAATGTTTGGCAACTGTACGTAGTTTTCTTCATTGTCTTCTTAATGAACTTTGCTGGAGATAAAATAAGCGAATATTCCAGCAAATTTTTATCAAGACAGCACTTATTATTACAAACTACATTTATTTTCAGCTTGCTGTACGTAATCTTCAGACTAGGACCAAATACAGTTCCACCTTTCATTTATTTTAACTTCTAAGGAGATGATTATGAAAGATTTGAGATTTCTATTAATTGCTAGTTTGGGAACTGTTATTTTAACTGCAATCAATTATCCTTTAGTTATTAAAAGTCTAGGTTCTAGTCAATTAGCAAATAACCAACTTAAGCAAGCAGCTAGAGAAGTAAAAATCCAAGGATTTCGTAAAACAGAAACAGATTTTTGGAACAGTATTAAAGAAATTGAGTTTGAAGATACCAATCAAAATACTAAGAGTAATACTACAGAAAAAACAGAATTATTTCAGCCAGAAAAACAGCCAACTGCTGAATCAACAGAGGTGAAAAAACAAGAAAAACCCTTGACTCGATTTTTATTGCTTGGTGATTCAATTATGTATGCTTTTGGGGTTGAATTTGAAAATGCAGCCAAAAAATCTGATTTCAAATTTGATGAAATAAAAGTAGATTTTAAAATCTCTACAGGATTGAATCGAATTGATTTCTTTGACTGGTATGCAAGAACTCCTCAACTTATTAGTAAATATAACCCAGATGCAGTAATAGTAATTTTTGGTGGAAACGATGACCAAGCAATCTTAGATAAAGACGGTAAATTTAGAGCAGAATTGACACCAGAATGGAAAGCAGCTTATCAAGAAAGAGTTGAAAGATATGCAAAATTATTAAATGAATCTTCTGTCAGAAAAGTATATTGGGTTGGTCATCCGATATCCAACGTACCTCGATATCGTCAATTCTTCGGTATATTTAACGAAATCTATCAGGAAGTTTCACAGACATATCCCAAAATAGATTTTGTTGATAATTGGGATACCTTTGCTATTAATAATAATTTTAGTCCAATTGTTGCTAATAAATCTGGAAAGAAAGGACGAGTTAGAACTAAAGATGGTTATCATTTTACACATCATGGTGCAAGAATTCTTGCCGATAACTTGATACAGAAAATGAATCAAGATGGTGTTTTGAAAAATACTGTAGAATTAAAAGCAGAGAATATAGATTCTGCTAATAACAAATAATTATATTTCAACTACTATTGAATATCTGTATAAAAGTCCCATCAGTGGTTCTTAAAAATCACTAATAGGACTTTTTATATTTTTACAAACTAACTTTTTGATATTATGCTTATTTTAAAATAGCATTATTCATGAATAAAAAATAATAATTTGCGTATCAAATCATATTTTATAATATAAAATCGGATAAATTATAGATAGATAATTTAGTTTAACTAATCATATTTTTTATCTATGTATATATAAACCATAATAGAAATAGGAATTAAAGTAATTAATTCTTGCGATGGTTCACTCCTGTCGCTTTTACCTAAATAAGAGGCATTTTCAATGCGTTCCAGATTGACATTAATTGTTGTCTGTTGTTCGATAGTTATCGGAAGCCTCGCTTTTTTGAATTATAAATCAAGACCGCAAGTAACCGAAGGAAATGCTGTTAGTATTACTGAGTCTTCAACAGCTAATTCATTAAATCCAAACCAGAAACCGTTGGAAATTGATGCCGCAATTTCTAATCCAAATCGGGAAAATAGTCAGTCCATTCAAGTAGAACAGTCTCCCGATAGAAATTCTAGCGTCGTTAAACCTGTAGCGGTTCCCAAGAAGTCATCTAACATAGATTGTTCTGCACCAGCAAACACAGGCAGCTACATGAGATTAGAGCGAACAGGAAGAAGAAATAAACTCGGAAATCCACTCTACAGACTTTGCTTATATGCAAGAGGGCAAGTTCTAGATTCTTATGATACCGTTGCGGGAAGGGCATATTCCCAAAATAGAAATCGGCATAGATCGGGAACTCAAGCTCCTCCACCAGATGGTATATATAGGCTTGCTAGACGGCATGTTCCAGGTACCCATCCAGAAGTAGGTGGACGTTTCTTACGAATGAATCAAACATTTCGCACTGGTCGTACAGACTTAGGAATTCACTACGATCCATCCTTTGAAAAGCGTAACGGTGAAGATGGGACAGCAGGTTGCATTGCTCTGACCAACAGGTCGGATTTAAGCAAGGTATTGAATTTTCATCGCAGATTTCGATTTAGATACATAGATGTCGATATTCTGTAAGAATTTTGTCTCTATCAGTTATCCACTCTCGGTAATCAAAAGTCCGTACAACTAATCAAGGAGTAAACAAGATGTTGAAAGGTTTGATGGCTAGCGCATTAATCCTAGGCTCTACCTTAACTATGTCAGCACCTGTGATAGCACAGAAACAAGAGCCGGTACAAGGCAAAAGCTATCAAATTGCTTACCACAGAGGAGCATACGTATGTACTTACGATTTATATGGTTCTCTCAACCTCAGAACTAAACCATCATTGTACTCTCGCGTCATAAGACGAATCCCCAACGGGCGTTCCGTGAAAATAATAACTTTGGGTAGCAATTGGCTCAAAATAAACTACAAAGGAACTATTGGTTGGGTAAGTATAGATTATATTTGTGCCATCAATTAATACAGAAGTTACACCGAACACAATTATCTGTAGTGGAATAGCACTAAAGAGACATCTTTTTCGAGAACTCGTTCCCAGTAAAACGGCTGGGAACCGATGATTGAAGGCTCTGCCTTCACAAGGATTCATTAGAGGCAGAGCCTTCAATCATCGGTTCCCAGCCGTTTTACTGGGAACGAGTTCTCG
>JBCBPQ010000186.1:0-14489 GCA_039820645.1 Cyanobacteria bacterium J06633_8
AAACTCTTTTAGAACTTTCTACTAACCAAAGTTTTAAAGGAGAAGTTGAGGTAACGGTTGATATCAGCGATATTCGTAAAACTGGAGAACCATTACAAGGTTTTGGTGGTGTAGCGAATCCTGTGAAATTACCCGAGCTTTATCAGCGCTGTGCTGCGATTTTAAATAAAGCTGTAGGAAGACAATTGACTTCGGTTGAGTGCTGTTTGTTGATTGATGAAGCTGCGGTCTGTGTGGTTGCCGGTAACATCAGGAGATGTATCGCCTACGGGGCAAAGGTTTCAGCCATTGACGGCATGAAGCCAATTCAAGATATTCAGGTGGGAGATTTAGTTTTAACTTCGTCAGGAGAATACCGTCCTGTAGTCAATAAATTTATTCAAGGTAAGCAAAAGGTTGTAGAAATACGTACCCCTGTAACCTCGATTCGCTGTACTGCTAACCATCGCGTTGCTGTATACGATGGGTTACGCTCTTATAAGTGGAAATGTGCTGGTAAATTACAGCCAAAAGACCGACTTATTTCTGTTCCTCATCAAAAAGGTGCTGACTGTGCTGGTATTGATTATGCTTGGTTAATTGGCTTCTATATAGGAGACGGTTACGCTAATAGAAGGTATACAGGACAGTCGGAAGTTGTTTTTGCTCTCTCTAAATCTAGGCTTGAAGGTAAGCTTGGTGAAAAATGTCTTCGTATATTGCAAAGTCTTGGATACACTCCTACTGTCGCTTACAGCAGCAAAGGAAATTATGGTTTTATCAAGGTTTATCGTAAAGAACTCGCTGAAGAATTTTTGAAATACAAACAACCTTGGGAATCTCCTGTAATCCCCGAATTTGTTTGGAAAGGTAGCCGAGATATTCGTGCAGCTTTTCTGGCAGGTTTGAGCGATGCTGATGGTACTCCTTCAAGAAATGTACTTGTTAACTCTAATAAGTTAGAATTCCTCAGACAGGTGCAAAAATTAGCTTTATCTTTAGGAATTGCTACAACCTTACACGAGCGCAAACCAAAGACTATTCAAGGAAGAGAAAAAGTATACGAGGGATGTCATTGGATTCATATTCAAGGTTTACAATCCCAAGCAGTTGTTGTCGGTTTGATTAATCAATTTGCCATTCGCAACGAGTTTACTATTAAGTTAGCTAAAAAGAATGGTTTGACCTTACCCTACCAATATGTCAAAGAATTGGCTGCTACGGGATGGAAACCTGAAACTCTTTGTCGTGCTGACGTAGTTTGGGTAGATCCAAAAAGTAGACCGGGATATTTCAGAGATGCGAACTTTGATACGCTAATAGCTGAAGATTTGGTAAATCCTCACTGGTTGCCAATGGAAGTTCAATTTGTAGCTCCAGCAGGTGAAGCTGAAACTTTTGATATTGAAGTTGAAGGAGATCATGAATTTATTGCTGATGGTTTGCTGGTACATAACTCAGCCGGAATGCGTCAAGGTATCAGCGAAGACACCGGATTTGCAGGAGCAAAAGAAAATTTATGGCAGCAAGGTGAAGACGGAAACTGGCGTATAGACCCGGAAAGGGATGCTTTACGTATGGCGAACCATACAAGGGTATTTCACCATAAACCCACTTTAGAAGAAATTGTAGGTGCCGTTCGCAAGCAATATTACAGTGGTGAAGGTGCAATTCAATGGGCTGGTGAAGCTGTAGCTAGGTCAAACTGCGATTTACTGACAACAAAGCAATTAAAAACCGAATTTTTACAAGCTTATGGCCTTGGAGTTGCAAAGCAGTGGTTACAGGAAAGATATCCTAATTTAGATGAGAAGGAATTAGAACATCGTTTAGCTCGTCTAGGATTAAACCCGTGTGGTAATTAATACTTTTGCCTCACGTAAAAAACCCCGCAAAATCGGTGAAAGCTGAGATGTTGAAATTGCTACCACTAGGAAGATTCACGCCAATACCGAGGTAATCAAAAGAATTAAAGAGCTTTTGACACCGTACAGCGTAGAGAATGAAACTAGATTGCAATGAAAATTGTATTCTAGAATATAAATCTCCAAGAGTGTGGGGCATCCTTTATTTATAACTATGAAATAAAGATGAAAATGTACGCGGAACTAATGCGAATCATGAAGCATTAGAACTAGGGGATAAAAAGCTTCTAGGGTAACAAAATTGGAAATTATTGGTTCAAATTTTCACTGTAACCTCAGCGAAATCCACTTAAATCAAATCGACCCAGAAAACTACAAAGAACAAGAACAAGCATTCACCGCAGGTGCTTTATCTGTAGCGACACTGTTAAATCATAAATTCTTGGAACCTCGTTACCAATACAGTCGCGAGTTAGACCCAATTGTTGGTGTATCTTTTACTGGCTTATTCGACTTTTTTGTCCGTGCTTTTGGGGTAGATTGGTTGCGCTGGTGGACGGAAGGAAGACCAGCCACAACCCAAGGTTTAGCCTTTAAGCGCCGCGAGCAGGAATATCTGAGTACGTGGAAAGATATCGTACATCGGGTAGTTTGGGAATATTGCGATCGCCATAATATAAAACGCCCAAATCGCTGTACTACAGTTCAACCAAGCGGTACTAAATCTTTACTTACCGGGGCTTCTCCGGGATGGCATCCACCGAAAGCCCAAAGGTTTATACGTCGGATAACTTTCCGTAAAAATGACCCCGTAGCTATGGCTTGTATTGATTACGGTTATTCAGTGGTTCCTTCTCAAACCGATAAAGATGAAAATGGTAATTTGTTAAATGATCCCTTTGATTCTCGCTGTACTGAATGGTTGGTAGAAATTCCCGTCGCCGTACCTTGGGCAGATTTACCGGGTGCTGATGAAATAGCTATCGATCAATTTAGCGCTTTAGCTCAAATGGATTTCTACATGCAGGTGCAGCAATTCTACGTTACTCACAATACCTCAGCTACTATTGAAGTTCGAGAAAACGAGGTCGAAGAGCTAGGTAATAAAATTTATCAAGCGATTCAAAATGATGAAGGTTACATCAGTGCGGCACTTCTAGCGAGATTTGACGACCATCAAACCTTCCCTCGCTTACCATTTGAACCCATCAGCAAACAGCAATACGAAGAGTTAATGGAACAAGTAAAAAATCGCCGCGATACCAACGATTTTCATAGTGCATTGAAACGTTACGATTTCGGTGAATTAATGGAAGCGGGGCCATCGGGATGTGATTCTGATAAGTGCATGATGCCTGAAGAAAAACCAATGTAAGATGAAAGCATAAAGTACTAGTTGTCAAGGATATATCACAAAATTCTTGTGCAACAAGCATCTTTCCCCGTTCAAGTATACTTGCCTTCATACTTTACTTTTATTACCCTGTGGAGATAAAAAAATGTTCCTCGAAGAACTAATGCCATTATTCAAAGAATTTACCCAGCACCCAGCTTCATTTATGGGTGGATTTGTTTCTGGTGTACTCAGACTCAGTCTTGCTGACGATCCTGTAAAAAGCTGGTTAGCACAACAAACAAATACAACTAATTTTCCTACTTCTACTAATGGGACAAATAATGGTAGTGGTCCTCAAACTATTTCAATTGACTAACGTAAATAGTTAATAGAAAGCTTTGGTTAATAAATAGTTAAATTAACAAGGTCTGCTGATTTTCAGCAGACCTTTTGCTTGTTGAAGTATCCAGACGCAAGCTGTTATCAAGCAATATAATTGTTAATACACCAATAAATTCATTCATAATTTGATAATTATAGACTAAGTATAAAATATTAAGATATATACGTAATTATTGTAGAAAATTAGTCAATGTTTTTTGCTCTCTGATATGTTATTAGTGCTATTTTAGCTTACCATAACTTAATTGTGGGTTCCTATAGCTATATATTGTATCTTTATAAATCATGCTATTTTTAGTAATTAATTTTACACATGTTTGCAAAAGATAAAAGCTTTACTTTCTATAAATAAGTATATATAAGTTACACTGATTTCAAGTTGTAAAACTTTGTAATATATCACACCTTGAAAATGAGGGCGATCGGGTACTATAAAAACGTATTAGTAAGTTTGGTCTTAAGGATGGTTCATTTTTAGTTAATGTTGCTATTTGAGTTGACTTTTAACTATATGATTAACCTTTTGCAAAATCAGACTTTTCTCCAGCTCAAAAAAGCTAACTGTCTGAGTTTTCCTTTTTGACTGAGCGATTCGCCATTAGTCCCTAGAAACGAACGTTAAGCACATATGACTATTTACGTTGGAAATCTTTCCTATCGCGCTACTGAAGCAGACTTGAGAACAGTGTTCACTGATTATGGTGAAGTTACTAGAGTTGTATTACCAACTGATCGCGAATCAGGTAGAATGCGCGGTTTTGCTTTTGTCGATCTCAGCGAAGAATCACAAGAGGATGAAGCTATTTCTGAGTTGGATGGAGCTGAATGGATGGGTCGTCAAATTCGCGTAAACAAAGCTAAGCCAAAAGAAGATAACCGTTCTAATTTTGTAAAAAAAGCTGACTACCAAGAGCAATAAATTATTCTTTTCTATATTAAGGTGGAAACACTCTGGTTATAATTTGTTTACTTTATACAGGAGCGGGCTGTTACTTCAATACTAATGTGTAGTCTGTTTAGTCCGCATAGCTACCCGTTTTGCTAAAGGAGAAAAATTATTCATTTCCTCTTTAAATAAAATCCTGTAAGAAAAAATTATGTCGAGTACCACTGTAAATAATTTTAAATTACGAATCGCTCACTAACTAAGGATTTTATCAATCTTAGTTGAGTATTTTTACTAAGTCGTGTTTGTATTTTCTCGCATTATACAAACAGCGATAAATGATGTCTAACAATTTCTAGATTACCGAAAAACTTCATAGAAACAATCCCGACAAAATACTGATGGTGCCCAATATCATCAATAGTCGGGTTTTCTTATTTTTTACAAATATTATTCGTAAAAAATATATTGCAATAGGCTAGTACCGCTTCGCGGAAGTAATAAGTAATAAGTAAGAACTAAGAAGTTCGATTTTCTAGGCTTTTCAGCCATTTTAAATGGTTGCCTTATTTATGCCGTGCTGTACTAGTCAAACAAAGGGTTGATAAATATTTAAGATCATATTTTTGATATATATTATACAGAAACAATATTAGAAAAGCGTTATGTGCCAGATTAAGGACGTAATAGTTTCTTTATTTTATCTAAAATCATATTTGCGTTACTAAAATACCTTTCTAATATAGAGGCAGTAACCCCAGCGTTGCTAACCACAACTTGCCCAATTAGTCAAAGGATTATTATGTCACAAGCTTCAGAACATGAAGACAAAGCTTTAGATAGAGATTGTACAACTTTATCCCGTCACGTCTTGCAGCAATTTCAAGGTTTTTCAGCACAAGCACAAGATTTAAGTGCGCTGATGAATCGCGTTGCGCTTGCAGGCAAGTTGGTTGCTCGTCATCTGAGTCGCGCTGGTTTAATGGAAGGAGTTCTTGGTTTTACTGGGGAAGTTAACGTCCAGGGAGAATCCGTCAAAAAGATGGATGTTTACGCTAACGATGTGTTTATCTCGGTTTTTAAGCAAAGCGGTTTAGTATGCCGCTTAGCTTCTGAAGAAATGGATGAACCATACTATATTCCCGAAAATTGCCCCATAGGTAGATATACTTTACTGTACGACCCGATTGATGGTTCATCGAACACAGACACAAACTTGAGTTTGGGTTCTATTTTTGCGATTCGTCAGCAGGAAGGTGAAGATAAAGACGGAAAAGCCAAGGATTTGCTTTCCACTGGTGACAAACAAATTGGAGCCGGTTATATCCTTTATGGGCCAAGTACCATGCTCGTCTACACTATGGGAAAAGGAGTTCATTCCTTTACTCTCGATCCCAGCTTAGGTGAGTTTATACTTACGGAAGAAAACATTAAGATTCCCGATAGCGGTTCGGTGTATAGCGTCAACGAAGGAAATTTCTGGCAGTGGGAAGAATCAGTCAGGGAATACGTTCGCTACGTTCATCGTACAGAAGGCTATTCGGCTCGCTACAGTGGAGCAATGGTTAGCGATATCCATCGAATCTTAGTTCAAGGCGGCGTGTTTCTCTACCCCGGTACGGTACAAAAACCGGAAGGAAAATTACGCTTACTCTACGAATCTGCTCCTTTAGCTTATGTCATAGAACAAGCAGGTGGTCGCGCTACTACTGGTAGGATGAATATTTTTGATGTTGTACCAGAAAAGCTACACCAGCGCACTCCTCTAATCATCGGTAGTAAAGAGAATGTCGCAAAGGTGGAATCTTTTATTCAAAACGGGGACTGAATACAGTTAGCAGTTAGTAGTTAGCAGTGAGCAGTTAGCAGGGAATAGGGAATAGTTTATATGGCTTATGGTATGGTTTTAAATCTTCATGAGATGCTTTTCACCTTAAATCGGTGATTAACTAAAACTAATGTTCGCATTATCAAGACACTGGTAACTGGTAACTGTTAACTGTTCACTGTTAACTGTCATGGTACTGTTCACTGTAGATTTTATTCATGACGGTGAGTGTCAATACAAAGGTTTTAGGAGCATTAATAGATAAAGTCACAAAAATAAATTTTGGAGTGCAATATAACCATATGGGCATCACCACAAATCAATTATTAGAAATCAACAAATTTGGTCAAAGTATTTGGATGGATAATTTAAGTCGCGATATTATCCAAACCGGAGAACTCAAAAATATGGTGGAAAATCAAGGTATAAAAGGAATTACCTCGAATCCAAGTATTTTTGAAAAAGCCATTGCTGGTAATGCTATTTACGATAAGGATATAGAAGTTGGTATTAGCAAAGGATTATCAACCCAAGAAATTTACGAATCTTTAGCTTTTGAAGATATTCGTAACGCTTGCGATATTTTGCATCCAGTATACGAAGCGACAGATGGATTGGATGGTTATGTAAGCATTGAAGTACCGCCAAATATTGCCAACGATACCCAAAAAACTATTGAAGAAGCAAGACGCTACTTTAAAGAAGTTAGTCGGGAAAATCTAATGATTAAAATTCCGGGAACAGAAGCAGGTTTACCAGCAGTCGAGCAAGTAATATCTGAGGCTATGAATGTCAATATTACGCTATTGTTTTCCGTGGATAGTTATGTAAATACTGCTTGGGCTTACATTCGCGGTTTGGAAAAACGAGTCGCTGAAGGTAAAGATATTAGCAAAATTTCTTCTGTAGCTAGTTTCTTCCTTAGCCGAATTGATTCCAAAATTGATGGAAAAATCGACGAAAAGTTAAGCAAAGGTGTTGGCGATATTAATTTAGAAGCCAAACTCAAATCTTTAAAAGGAAAAGTAGCGATCGCTAATGCGAAGATTGCCTATCAGGAGTACAAAAAGATTATCAATGATAACCGTTGGCAAGCTCTAGCTGAAAAAGGTGCCAGCGTACAGCGTTTGTTATGGGCAAGCACAAGCACCAAAGATCCAAGCTACAGCGATGTTATGTACGTTGATGAGTTAATTGGTAAAGATACCGTTAACACCCTACCACCAGTAACAATCGAAGCTTGTGCCGACCATTGCGACGTAGAGTCCAGAGTCGAAACAGACGTAGAAGCAGCATACAAAGTTATCGAAAGTCTCAAAGACCCAGATCTTAACATTGACCTCGATACAGTCATGGACGAATTGCTTACCGAAGGCATTGATAAGTTTATCAAACCCTTCCAATCCTTAATAAGTTCCTTAGAAGACAAAGTTAAGCAATTATCGCCTGTTTAATAAATAAGGAATGGGAATGGGAATGGGAATAGGTAATTGGGAATTGGGCATTGGGAATGGGGAGACAAGGCGACAAAAATAATTTTAACCTTTGACCTTTAACCTCTTACCTATTAACTATTACCAATTACCCATTACCAATTACCCGTAAATGTAAATCTAAAATCCAAAATCTAAATTATGGTTAGTTTGCTAGAGAATCCGCTGCGGGTTGGCTTGCAACAGCAAGGAATGGCTGAACCCCAGATTATTACTATTTTTGGTGCTTCCGGAGATTTGACTTGGCGCAAACTAGTACCGGCTTTGTACAAATTGCGACAAGAAAGACGGATACCTCCAGAAACTACTATTGTCGGTGTCGCACGACGCGATTGGAGCCATGAATACTTCCGGGAGCAAATGCGTAAGGGCATGGAAGAAGCTCATGGTGGAGTAGGTTCGGAAGAATTATGGAATGATTTTGTTAATGGTCTTTATTACTGTTCTGGTAATATAGATAACCCTGAAAGCTACAACAAACTCAATACTCTGCTAAGTGAATTAGATGAAAAGAGAGGAACCAGAGGTAATAGATTATTCTACCTTTCCGTTGCTCCTAAGTTTTTCCCCGAAGCTATCAAGCAATTAGGTTCTGGAGGAATGCTGGAAGACCCCGATAAACATCGTTTGGTTATTGAAAAACCTTTTGGTCGAGATTTAGCATCTGCTAAAAATCTCAATAGAGTAGTACAAAAATATTGCAAAGAAGAACAGGTCTATCGAATTGACCACTATTTAGGTAAAGAAACAGTTCAAAACTTATTAGTATTCCGCTTCGCAAATGCTATTTTTGAACCTTTATGGAACCGTAATTTTGTAGACCACGTACAAATAACAGTAGCAGAAACAGTAGGAGTTGAAGACCGCGCGGGTTATTACGAAAGCTCCGGTGCATTGCGAGATATGTTGCAAAATCACTTGATGCAACTTTATTGTCTTACAGCAATGGAAGCTCCCAATGCTATGGATGCCGACAGCATCCGCACTGAGAAAGTGAAGGTGTTACGTGCAACAAGACTTGCAGACGTAGAAAATTTAGCGTATTCCGCAGTGCGCGGTCAATATAGTGCTGGTTGGATGAAAGGCGAGCAGGTGCCAGGGTATCACGAAGAACCAGGAGTAGACCCGAATTCCACAACACCCACTTTTGTTGCGACAAAATTTGTAATTGATAATTGGCGCTGGAAAGGAGTCCCCTTCTACTTACGTACCGGTAAGCGGATGCCCAAAAAAGTCAGCGAGATTTCCATTCACTTCCGCGAAGTTCCTTCACAGATATTTGCATCTGCCGCACAACAGAAAAGTGCCAATATCTTGACAATGCGGATTCAGCCTAATGAAGGTATTTCCTTGCGTTTTGACGTAAAAGTACCTGGAGGAGATTTTCGTACACGTGCCGTTGACATGGACTTTACCTATGGTTCCTTCGGTTTGCAGGCGAAATCCGATGCATACGACCGCTTATTTTTAGATTGTATGATGGGCGACCAGACTTTGTTTACCAGAGGGGATGAAGTAGAAGCTGCTTGGCAGGTAGTAACACCCATATTAAGCGCATGGGATGCACCAGCAGATCCAGCCACAGTTCCCCGATATGAAGCCGGTACCTGGGAACCTGTAGAAGCAGAGCTATTGATTAATCGAGACAATCGCCGTTGGCGCAGACTTTAAAGAGTTTTTAGTTGTTAGTTGTTGGTTGTTAGTTGTTGGTTGTTAGTTGTTGGTTGTTAGTTGTTAGTTGTTAGTTGTTATTGTTCAAACCACTAACCACTATCTACTAACCACTATCTACTAACCACTATCTACTAACCACTATCTACTAACCACTATCTACTAACCACTATCTACTAACCACTATCTACTAACCACTATCCAAAATTGTTATGACTCAAGCACCCACTATTTTTTCACTTCAGGCTCCCAAAGATGTTTCGCTCAACGAAATTGAAGCTGAGTTAAATAAAATCTGGCAAAGTTACGGTATAGGTGGTGAAGATGGAGCGCTTCCAGCAGCCACGCGGGCTACTACCTTTACTTTGGTGGTTTACGAACCAGAACAAACTCAGTATTTGCTAGCTGCTTTAGGATACTATAGCGGTCCTATTGATGGTATCCTCGGACCACAAACGGTATCCGCTTTGCGAGATGCACAAAAATCTCTTGGTTTGGAACGAACCGGTAAAACTAGTCCGCAAGTTTTAGCACGACTGCGGGAAGAAGTTGCTAAACTTCATCGCAGTGGGCAAACTCCAGATAGCAATGGTAGTAGTGCTGCTGAGTATAGTCCAGATGCAGCCAGCGCCAGAATTGCTGACGAAATTGCTTTACGCAACCCCTGCCGGATTATTAGTTTGATGCCCATAGTTGGAGAAGACGAAGGGGTTAAGGCACAAGTCTCAGCTTATTGTCCGATTCAAAAACAATCATCATCTTCCCTTGTTTGTTGCGAATACATTACTTTAACCGGAACCGCTACGGCTTTAGAACGTGTTGGTGGTATGATTCCGGCGTTATTGATTGGTGGTTTACCCAAGTTTATTTGGTGGAAAGCAACGCCAGATCCAAATAATGCTTTATTTAAGAGGCTTTCGGCTGTATGCGATAACGTGATTGTTGATTCGTGTGACTTCAACGAACCAGAAAACGATTTGCTCAGCCTGCAAGAATTGATAGAAAATGGTATCCCCCTAGCAGATTTAAACTGGCGACGTGTGGGAGGATGGCAAGAATTAACAGCAGAAGCCTACGATCCTCCAGCGCGACGTAAAGCTTTATCAGAGGTTGATAGAGTAAATATTGATCATGAAAAAGGTAACCCTACCCAAGCATTACTATTTTTAGGTTGGTTGGCAAGTCGTTTAAAATGGCGTGCGGTTTCCTACGAGCAAGAGTTCGGCGACTATAATATTAGACGCTTTAAGTTTATGACTGATGAGCAACGGGAAATAGAAACCGAATTAGCAGGAGTGCCAGTAGCTGATGTCGGTGATATTCCCGGTGATTTGATTGCTATACGTTTAAGTTCTACAAATCCACAAGCAAACTGCGGTACTTTGATTTGTTCGGAAACCGGCGGTTGTATGCGGATGGAAACCCAAGGTGGTGCCCAATCAACTGGGGTATTTCAACAAATAACTTCGCTTTCCGAGCAAAAAGCCGAAGCTTTACTATCTCAACAAGTACAGCGTTGGGGTAAAGAAGCATTATTTGAAGAAAGTTTAGGAGTTACAGTGCAACTCATTAAATTAGCTGAAACGAGCTAGGAATTAGGAATTAGGAGTTACACCATTTCACCTTCGTAGTGATACATATAAATTTTGTAGAGACGTTGCACTGCAACGTCTTTCTGTATTTTGATTTATGACAAAAATTTACCGTAAACTGGAAAGTACATTTGCTCGGGAGTCACTTCAGATTAAAAACAAATATTAATAAATAATAGGCACTAATACCTGTATGATACATAATTTATAATTCCTAACAATTAACCACCAACAACTAACTTCTAGATGGCTTTGATTATCGCAGGAGAACGCAGTGGGGTGGGTAAGACTACAGTTACCCTTGCTCTATTGTCGTATTTATCTAAGCGTGGTCTACAGGTGCAGTCTTTTAAAGTAGGGCCAGATTACATAGATCCAATGTTTCACAAGTACGTTACAAATCGTGCTTGTCGTAATTTAGATCCTATATTGACTTCAGAAAGTTATGTCAAAAAATGTTTTGATAAATACTCAAAATTAAGTGAATATGCTCTTATTGAAGGAGTAATGGGTTTATATGATGGTGTTTCAAAAAATACAAATGAAACCGCACTTCTACCTTTAGCAAATGGAATGGTTAATAATTTTGCAAGTACAGCGCATATCGCAAAATTATTAAATTTACCTGTATTGTTAGTAATCGATTGCAGTCGCTTATCAGGTTCAGTTGCCGCAATTGTTCATGGTTATTGCTCCTTCGATCCAGATATTCAAATTGCTGGAGTAATCTTAAACCGCATCGGTAGCGATCGCCATTTATCTCTCCTCAAAAATTCTCTGCAATCTTTACCAATTCCTATTATTGGTGTATTGAAGCGTCAAGATAATATTACAATCCGCGATAGGCATTTAGGTTTAGTACCAACAGCAGAAATTCCCGAATTAAATCAATTAATAGATAAACTTGCAAATCTTGCCGAAAATTGTTTTGACTGGGACAATTTATTACCGCTTTTATTAAGTAGACAAGGAGATACATCAGAAATTTCTCCCCCCTCTTTCCCCTCTTCCACCTCTTCCCCCAAAATCGCGGTAGCTTACGACAAAGCTTTCAATTTCTATTACCAAGACAATTTGGACTTATTGCAAGATTTAGGGGCAGAATTGGCTTTTTGGAGTCCTTTGGAAGATACCGAATTGCCTAAAAATATTCAGGGAATGTATTTCGGTGGTGGTTTTCCGGAAGTTTTCGCGAAAGAATTAGCAGAAAACTCTAGTGCTAGGGATTCTGTAAAAGCTGCTATTGTTTCAGGAATACCGACAATTGCAGAATGTGGTGGTTTGATGTATTTGTGCGAGAAAATGGTAGATATGAATGGTAAGCCCTGGGAAATGGTAGGAGTTTTACCAACGAAAGCTCTAATGGATAAGCGTTTAACTTTGGGGTATCGTCGCGCTGTAGCTTTACAAGATAGTTTATTAGTAGATGCTGGAAAAACAATTTATGGACATGAATTTCATCGCTCTAGTTTGATAATTGATTCCGACAAACCTTTATTTCAAACTTATAGATTTGATTGCGATGAATTTATGGGTAAAGAAGGATGGGTTTCACCGCCAAATATTCATGCTTCTTATATTCATATGCATTGGGGAAACAGTAGAGAAATCCCCCAAAGATTTGTAGATAAATGTCGAGTTTTTAGTAATGTATTTTGTTCGTAGTTGCGCTGAGCGCGCCAAATAACTGTGAAGTACCAAAGCATAACTACGAACCTAATAAATTTTGTTATTTTCTAATTCCTCAGCCAACTTTTGCATCATACTTGTCCTTGTCAAACTTGGATAAAGCGGCTTTTGCTGTTCAACTACATCCTTGGGTATGTCATTGCAATAAATTGGAGCAGTTTCAGATTTATATTTCGTTCCAACAATAAAATACCCGCATTCCTCCACACAAAAAATAGGGAATAAATTAAAATCACCTTTCCACTCTTTAGATACACTTATTCCTTCTTCTAACGAAAAGAAAGCAGCCAAATCCCAAGCATAGGGATGGGCTATAAAAGGATTTAATCCCCCATTTCTCCATTGATAAAGTTCACAGACTTCTTCAGGTAGGTAAAACGGAAGTTCGCGAACTTTTGCTTCTATTACTTCACGACTTAAACCTTATCCCATTACAGCAGGATGACTGGGCATATTAAGCATTATTCAACAAAAGATAAACTCAAGAGCTTCGGTTAAATCAGCCATTATATTCCACTCATCGTACTTGCGTCATTATTCAACTTACGAATCAAACGAGATAATTCGCGAATAATATTCACTGCAATTTCGGGTGTTTCTTCAATAGCATCATCAAGTTGTTCTTGAGTTAATTCCAAACACTCACAAGCATCCATTGTAGTCGCAGAAGCCGAACGCGGTTGAGTATCAAATACCGCCATTTCACCAAAGTATTTACCTTGGGGAATAACAGCAAGCGTTCGGTTATTTAAATGAATTTTAACTTTTCCAGAAACAACAATATAAAGAGATTGTCCTTGTTCTCCCTGCCTAAAAATATTGCAATTTGGTGGAAACCAAAGTTCGTTCATTGCAGAAGCTAATCGGACAATAAAATCATCCCGTAATTCTTTAAATATCGGAACTTGACGTACAAATAATAAACGGTCAACACTGGTTAGCATAAATAAAGGTTAGTTGATAGTTGATAGTTTTTAGTTTTTAGTTTTTAGTTAATAATTCACTATTAATCAAGCTTGTATTTTTCGACAAATTCTTTGATTTGGGCTACTACAAGAGGATGGGAATCATCTTTTAACTGAGGTATAACTTGTATAAATAAGCGAGGTGATGCAACACTTAAATATGCAACGGCTGCTTCTCTAACAAAACCACAGGGGTGACGTAAACTTCCTTCGATTTGTATGGGTTTAAGTTTAATCCGAGCAACTTGAGCAAAATGAATGCAGCAAGCCCAACACCAATCGGAAAGGGAATTTTCTAAGTCTAATAACTTTCGAGTTCGTTCGTTTACAGCCATTTGTTCGTATTGCGCTAATCCGGTTTCTACAAGTTTCTGCAATTTCTCTGTTGGGGGTCTTCGATCAAAAACATTAAGTAATATAGTTTTGCAAGGTAAGCTAATAGTGTGTTCTAAAATTTCTAAGCCTCTTGCTAAAGTTACTCCCGATTCAGAATTGAGATTAAATGCAGCAGCGTTTATTTTTTCTAAGGGGTAAAGCAGTTTTAAAAACAATAGTAAACGTTCTTTAATATCAATTTCTAGCTCAAAAAAAGATTTTTGAACTAGCCGACACAAAGCAACAACTTTTTTCTTAGAGTGAAAGTTTTGTAGAGTTTCTCCTGTTTTAAACTCTATATAAGCAGCGTATATTTCACCTTGAGTTTTAAAATCAACAATAGCAGCGTATATCTGACCTAATAATTTTAATTCTTCTTGAATTAATTGTTCGACTCTGGTTTCATTA